>JAPPII010000117.1 GCA_028820845.1 Candidatus Poribacteria bacterium | reverse complement strand
ATACCTTGCTCAATACCTTGCTCAATACCTTGCTCAATACCTTGCTCAATACCTTTTTCCATACCGAGTTTTTCGAAGTATTGGACAACTTCTGATCGCATGAGGATTTCCTCCGGTATAATTTGACGAATGTCTTGGAATTCAAAAACTACGTTACACAAAATCGCCATGGATGCAAGATAATTGGGTTTATCTATCGCGTCCATTGGAACGGTCTCGGCAACTTCAACACACTGCCGCAGCCAGTCCCGGCGATCCATTCCCTCTGGGGGATTCATTAACGGCGTGAAAGGGATAAGCCCCTTCAGTTTTGCATTCAGAATCTCTTGACCTTCTATTTCAGAGAGTCTAATCACTTTATATTTGATATTAATCTCGTAACCGGCGGCGTTTTGAACGTACGCTCCTGGGTCGTTCAGTCCGGCGTTAGGATGAAGATAGATGACATGCGAATAGATCGGCATTTCAAACGTGCGAATTCCTAATCCTGCATAGCCTGCTATGCGGTATGGCATTGGAATCCGTGTGCTATCATGTGTTTGAAACTCTATATGTACAACAACTTCTTCGCCGCGAACGTTCGCGTGTATGAAAGTATCAGCACGGTACCACTGAACAGTGGGTTGTTCTGTCTCAAGAACCCGTATCGCCTGAGCATCCGAAATTTCAAGGCAATATCTAATAAAATCCTCCGGGTGGTCGCGGGTTGCATTTTTTGCCGTAGTATCAAACTGCCCGCTCGGAAAATTGGAGTCATCAAATTCAGGTGGCTCTCTATTTTCTTCCATATTAAAAATCTCTGTACCTTTCGCGAAAAGCGAAAATTGAATCGCATTGCTTTTTTTTCCGAAACCCTATATAATGCATAACATGATTTGAATCTCAATCAGGAATTTGAGACTACTTTCAGCATTACTACAAGGATAAACCGTATGGATACTACAATTGATGCTGCCCAAGCAGGTGTTTTTACACCAGAAGATAAAGAATTCGTTGAAAATAACGGGTATCTGCTGATAAAAAACGCGCTACCTCCCGATGTCGTCGCAGAAATTGATGCTGCCGTTGATGAAGTGTATGCTAAAGAGGAAGCCGCCGGTCGTCTTGAAGCAGGCGGAAAGTTGAACCTTCGTAACTGCATCGTCCACCACGAAGCGTTCTTACAACTTCTTGACTGGCAAAAAACGGTTCCACTGGCTTACGATGTCCTTAATTGGAACGTCCAGATGATTACGTCGCATCTGATTGTGCTGCCCTCTAAAGAAGAGCCGCCGGACGACGTAAAAAACCGTATTGGTTTGCACCGTGACGGTGGCACATCGTACCGTGAGATGCAGGAACCTCACCCGCGTATCATGCTCAAGATTGCTTACGCGATCAGCGATCAATCTGACCCGGCTTCTGGTGCGACGGTGGTCGTTCCCGGGAGCAACCGACTCACAGGTAGACCGGCAGCCGACCCAGAAACGGGTTGGGCACGCGGTGCTATTTCTATGAACATCAACGCCGGAGACGCGTTCCTTTTTGAACAGCGGACCTGGCACGGCATCGGACACAATTGGTCTGGTCTGCCACGGAAAACCATTTTTATGGGTTACGCCTATCGCTGGGTGAAACCGATGGATTACATAACGATGCCTGATGAACTCGTCGCGAAATGCAATCCGATCCAGAAACAACTTATCGGTGTCGTCAGCGATCCGCTCAGCTACTATCTACCGCAAGACCAAGATGTGCCACTGCGGGCATTGCTTGATAACGGCAGTCAGACTTAATCGTTTAACAATTCGCTCTTGAGCGAAAGACTATAATCCAGTAGCGCATTCGCGTAGGGCATATTGTGGAGCCCATACCCGCTATCGCCTTTAACCATGTCGTAGTTCAACTTGGCATCAAGATAGGCTTGTGAGGTTCTGTTAGGCGAGGCATCAAGCATCGCCTTAACGGCTTGCATCTTCGCCTCTATCTCAGCACGATATTGCGGCAGTTTCACTGTCATGTCATTATCAGCACTATCGTGGCACCCGGAAGTACTACACGTCGAAAAATCTGCAACGAACGTATGACCCCCGTGTTGCGCAACGATTTCTGGGTACTCTTTTGCCATGTGGCAGTGGACACACCGCTTCTTCATTGCACGAACATGCGGCGACGGCATCCGTTTGACACCTGCGCCTTCGCGTCCAAGGAACATCTCAGATTGAGATTGGTGGACAATGCCTGCTCCAGCACAACCACAATCCATTTTGTGGCAGCTGACACATAAGTGTTTCGCCGGTTTTACTAACAAGTGTTCCGATCTGCTGGTGTGCGAATGGCATGAAGAACAGGCAACCGCATTCACGGCTGTCTCTATGTTATAGGTATGTCCGGGATAAACCCGATCACTGAAGGTCTCATAACCAGAGGAATGGCAGCTCAGACAGGAGGTCTGCAACTCATACGGACCTTCAATCAGATTGACAAGGGCATGGAAATGTCCGGCTTGTTGCCACTCTTGATAGGCGGGTTCCTGCCCGTGGCACTTCTCACATCCTTCGGCAAAAGGCGTTTTCACCTCAGGGGTAGCGGCTTCTACTGGTGCTGCGTGAAGCGTCGAAATTTCTTCGTAGCCGTAAAGGGTAAAAAGGGCAATCGTTCCCATTAAAATGGATAGCCCTAAAAATAATAAAGATTGTTTCATGTGTTTTAGTTTCCTCGTCCTTTCGGCGAAACTTGTAGGTTTCCGAAACTTGCTATATAGAAATTTGCTTTACGTCGTTCGGACCATAGCGTGTGTTGATTGTGTAGTTCGTAATAATTAATATCATACCCAATTCACGGAAATATGTCAAAAGTTTTTAGCGAATATAGGAGGGTTATTGATGTCTCAATCCGAAAACGGAATTAATCTTTTCAACGGTAAAAACATGGAGGGTTGGCTCGCACGAGGCGGTGCCCCTGAACATGAGTGGGATGCTGCTGGCAGCGTTGCCCTTAATTCAGACGACTCGAAACTTCTCACAACAACGACCGGTGAAGGTATTTTTTACAACGGTGCCACTGGACGAACCGCCGACATCTACACTGAGGTAGAACACGGCGATTGCGAGCTGCATGTCGAGTTCATGATCCCACAAGGCTCTAATTCTGGGGTCTACCTCATGGGTAGATATGAAATCCAGATATTGGACAGCTGGGGTGAAACGGAACTTCGCTACGGTTCCTGTGGCGGTGTGTATTGTCGCTGGATCAACAATCAACCGGTAGACGGTGTTCCACCGCGCGTTAACGCCAGTAAACCACCAGGGGAGTGGCAGACCTACGACATCACCTTCCGCGCACCCAAATTTGATACCGATGGCAATAAGATTTCCAACGCGACCTTCGTTAAAGTCGTATGGAACGGACAGATCGTTCATGAAGATGTCGAAGTTGTGGGTGTCACACGTGGCGCGATGGTGGAAGAGGAAGCCACTACCGGTCCACTGCTGTTGCAGGGTGACCATGGACCCGTCGCCTATCGAAATGTCGTACTGAAACCCCTTTAATCCGTTTTGATAACAGATATACTTTAGTAAGGAATGTTATGGACAAACTAAAACTTGGCGTTATCGGTGCTGGTGGTATCGTCTGCCGGATGCACCTACCTGATCTCGCAGAGAGCAGCGACTTTGAAGTCACCGTCATTAGTGGAAGACGTGAACACCGCCTCAAACACCAGTGCCAAGAATTTGACATACCGCATTGGACGCAAGACTACGACGCAATCATTGCTGATGACTCGCTGGACGCTATCCTTGTCGGCACCCCGCATCCATTACATGTCTCATGGGGTGTGAAAGCACTCGAGGCAAGCAAACATGTGTTGATGCAGAAACCGCTCTGTGGCGATATGGACGAGGCGAACGAATTTGTCGCCGCAACAGAAGCGAGTGGTAAAACAGTGATGTGTCTCCCACACTTCAACGCCGCGATCTACAAGATTCGCCAATTGATTGCGGAGGCGGCAATCGGACGCGTCTCTGGCGCGAGGATGCGGAGCAGCCACGGCGGCCCCGAAATTTACTATGCGGAAATCCGTGATATTTTCGGTGAAACCGGGGACGATCTGTGGTTTTTCGATGCCAAACAAGCGAGCGTCGGCGCGCTTTTCGATATGGGAGTCTATGCCGTCTCGGGTCTCGTTGCCATGCTCGGTACATTTAAACGCGTGACGGGTTTCGTTTCAACCTTCGACAAACCGACGGAATTGGAGGATGTCGCCACGTTGGTGCTTGAGATGCAGTCGGGTGGTATTGTCACTGCGGAGACGAGTTGGTGCGATCCGGCGCGAACGGGAGAGGCGAGCGTACACGGCACAGCGGGCAAGTTCACGATGCCGGGTAAAGATGGCGCAACGCTGAGTCAGTGGACACCGACCTCTTATACGCGCGAACACGCACCGGTCGATGTTAAAGCGATCGACTGTTCAGATGTCGCACCGAGTGGCATGCACGAACACTTCGCGGAGCATATTCGTGCGGGGACACAACCGCCGCTTTCAAATGCATATACGGCGCGGCATGTTACTGAGATTCTGCTTGCGGGTCTTGAATCTTCTGAAACAGGTAAGGCAATCGAATTGAGGACAGAAGCAGACAACTGCGGAGATTGCTGCTCGGACTGTTGTTAAATAGCGGTCGGCTGTCGGCAAATCAACGGTATGAATGCCGTGTGGGCTTCCCCGCCTTTCAGCAGTCAGTAAAGAGGGGTCTGATTTCATCAAAAACCTCTTTACTGAAAGCCAAAACGCCGATAGCCGACAGCCAATAGCCAAATATCTAATCTATAAACTGGCGTGCAATTCATACCAGTCGTCAAGGTTGTTGAGATTGACAGCGTCTAAGATAGAGCCGTCGTCATTAATACCACTTGCACCGAGGATGCTCCCGCGGGTATCGTCATCGTGATTATAGCCCGAAATCGCAGCGTTCAGTTCATCGACGGCTGCTTGGTCAAAACTTCCATTTTCCGAAACCCACGCTTCAAACTGTGGATAGGTGGGTGAATTGTCAGCGATATATGCCAGCGTAGTATCCTTGTCGAGTCCAAGTCCATCCAATACCATCTGATCAAAACCTGCTCCGCATGCCGGATAATCTTCATGGAGTACACCCTTGGCATCCATCAGCACTTTCGACCAGAATCGGGGGAGGTGTAACACGCCGAGCGGTCCTGCAACCCCGGAACTAATTGTTGGAATCATTCCTGCCATTTTATTTTCTCCTTGTCTTAAAAAATTAAAGTAGAGTCGTTGCACAACAGGTGCTATTGCCTGTCATGTGATATGCCGTAGCATTGTAGCACAACGTGCAAAAAAGTCAAGCAAATTTTGAATTACGGCAGGACATTTATGGTAGGTTTTAGAGTTACCTATACACGATGGGACGAAGGCGAGGTTAGGAAACCTCGCCAGCGGGAGAAAGGTGTTGTACATCGGTGCGGTTGGAAACCGCACCTACTTTTGGAGATACCGCAAGTCTACTCACGCACCTGACCGTCTCCGTATACGATGTACTTATAAGTCGTCAACCCCTCAAGTCCCATGGGACCGCGGGAATGGAGCTTCTGCGTGCTGATGCCGACTTCTGCACCCAACCCAAATTCATAGCCGTCAGTGAAGACAGTGCTGGCGTTGACGTAGACGGCAGCAGAATCTACCTCTTTGAGGAAGCGTTGTGCTGCGCCGTAACTTTCGGTGATGATCGCATCAGAATGGTGTGAACCGTAGGCCTCAATGTGATCAATCGCTGTGTCTATGTCGTCTACGATTCTGACGGATAGGATGTAATCGAGGTACTCCGTCCGCCAATCTTCTTCGGTAGCAGGTTTTGCTGCGGGATAGAGGTGCTGTGTGCGTTCGCATCCGCGGATTTCAACATCCGCCTCCTGCAATGCTGCACAGAAACTGGGAAGGAACTTTTCAGCAGTTTCGGTATGGACAAGGAGTGTTTCCACGGCGTTGCAGACAGCGACTTTATATCCGACCTTGGCGTTCATACAGATTTTGTTCGCCATTTCGAGGTCAGCAGCTGCGTCAACGTAGATGTGGCAGATACCGTCAGCATGTCCCAGTACAGGAACATCCGACTCCTTCATCAAAAATTGGACGAACTCGTTGCTACCGCGTGGAATGATGAGGTCAACGTATTCTGGGAGGCGGATGAGTTCATAAACCGCCTGCCGGTCGGTGGTGTCAACGAACTGGATGGCATCTGGGACACCTTCTGCAGCGGCGGTGTCGCTGAGGATACGTGCAAGCGTTGCATTGGAGTGGATGGCTTCAGAGCCGCCTCGGAGGATAACGCCGTTTCCAGATTTGATACAGAGTGCGGATACTTCGACGGTCACATCAGGTCTCGACTCATACACGACAGCAACGACCCCAATAGGGACGCGAACTGTACCAATCTTGAGTCCGTTGGGACGTTCACCCATACTGATGACTGCGCCGATTGGATCGGGGAGGGCAGCGACTTGACGGAGGTTGTCCACCATCCGTTCGATTTTTTTATCGTCAAGAAGGAGGCGTTGCATGAGGGGTGCAGCGAGCCCGGTTTTTTCGCCGTTTTCGAGATCAATGCGATTTGCCGCCTGAATTTTATCTTTGGAGGCTTGTAGGCTTTCAGCCATGGCTAAAAGGGCATGATTCCGGACATCGGCGGAACTCCGCGAGAGGATACGCATTGCCGATTTTGCTTTTCGAGCCTGTGATTGAATCTGTTGTTGGATGTTTTCGCTCATAATGTTCCTTTGAGAATTCACGCAATAGATAATTGGTAGTTAGAAACGCGGTGAATATTATAACAGCATCGATGGAAATTTTCAAGAGCGTTAGAAAACACGCAAAATCAGTCGAGTAGGACGAGGTTATCTCGGTGTATGATTTCATCGTAATCGCGATAGCCGAGGATTTTTTCAATGTCTTTAGTGTGTTTTCCGGCGAGTTTCGTGGTCTCCACGGCGTTATAGTTTACCAAACCGCGAGCGAACTCTACGCCCTTTTCCGTGAGGCATGAGACGGTATCGCTATAATCAAAGCTGCCCTCGACGCGTCGAATACCGGCGGGAAGTAGGCTTTTACCGCCTTGCACGAGGGCATTCCGTGCGCCGTCATCTACAATAAGCCTGCCTTTTGGGGGACGGGAGTAGGCGATCCACCGCTTGCGTCCAGAAATACGAGATTGTGGCAGGAAGAGCGTTCCAAGCAACTCACCCTTCAAGAGCCGTGTGACAACAAGCGGCTCTCGTCCGTGCGCCAGCACCATCATTTCACCAGATCCAGTGACAATGTCAGCAGCGCGCAGTTTCGTCACCATCCCACCCGTGCCGCTCGTCGTGCCAGCCTCGCCAGCGGCTTGCCATATCTCTTCTGAAATCGTGCTGACGGTGTGGATAAGTTCCGGGTCTGGGCTGTCCCTCGGATCGGAGGTGTAAAAGCCTGCCTGATCAGAGAGGATAACCAAGAGTTCCGCTTGGGCGAGGTTTGTTACGTAAGCAGAGAGGGTATCGTTATCACCGACTTTGATTTCATCAACCGCGACGGTGTCGTTTTCGTTGATGATGGGGATCACGTCGTGATGGAGCAGGGCGCGGAGGGTATCGTTCATGCGGGTATAGCGTTCCCGATTCGAGAAATCGTCCCGCGTGAGGAGCATAAGTGCCGTCCGCTGTTCGTAGCTGCGGAACCACTCCTCATAAGCCGCCATTAATCGGATTTGTCCGACTGCAGCAGAGGCTTGTAGGTGTGGTAGTGTTTGCGGACGCTGTTTCAGACCAAGTCCAGGCCAGCCAGCGGCGATTGCCCCTGATGTGACAAGGATAACCTCCACACCCTCTTGCTTTACGAGTGCTAAATCGTGGACCAGCCCAATCAGAGCAGCTTCGTTGAGGTGCCCTTCGTCTGCAATGGTGCTGCTACCGACCTTCACAACGATACGTTTCACGTTTGAGAGACAGGCGCGTGCCTCAGTCAGATCGCATCGCTCTTGGACTATAGGTGAACTCGAATTCATCGATCTGGACCGTGTCTCCTTCCACTGCGCCTTCGCGGGCGAGGGCATTCATCACTCCCATGTTTTTCAACTTCCGATACAACAAAATCAACGCTTGTTCGTTTCCCATATCCGTCATTAGGACAGCACGCCGCGGTTCTGCACCACTGACGATAAATCCATGCTCGGTTTTAGCGAGTTCAAACCGTGCTGCCGGTTCAGGCGGTAGGTCCTGTTCAAATGTAATCGTCGTCGCTGCTGCTTCCCGGGCGCGTGTTTCAAGGTATTGTAAAGAACGATACGCCTGCTGCACAAGCGGATTAACGCCTTCACCTGTAATAGCAGAGATGGGAAAGATTTTCCGTTGCCCGAAGTATTCTTGGACGCGCGTCAGATTTGCTTGCGCTTCGGGTATATCTATCTTATTTACGGCAACAATCTGTGGAAGTTTCGTGAGTAGTTCGTTGTAATGTCCTAATTCCCGATTGAGTTGTTCATAGTCTTCAATGGGATCGCGTCCATCTGTAGCACTTAAGTCAATGACATGAATGAGCATTTTGGTGCGTTCAATGTGGCGCAAGAATTGGTGTCCTAAACCCGCGCCTTCGTGTGCGCCCTCTATCAATCCCGGAATATCAGCGAGGATGAAATTCTGCTCTCGGTCGATACGGACAACGCCTAAATTAGGACGGAGTGTGGTAAATGGATAGGGTGCAATTTTCGGGGTTGCAGCAGAGGTTCGCGCCAGTAACGTCGATTTACCGGCGTTGGGATAACCGAGCAGTCCGACATCAGCGATGAGTTTGACCTCAAGGCTAATCTCGCGTTCTTCCCCGGGTTCCCCCTTCTCGGCGACGCGCGGTGCTTGGAAGGTGCTGCTCTTAAAGTGGGCATTGCCTTTACCCCCGATACCACCGCGTGCGACAATAACGCCTTGATCGGGTTCCGTCAGGTCCGCAAGCATTTCCAGTGTATCTTGGTCTCTGACGATGGTGCCAGCCGGGACTTTAACGATGCGAGCTGCGCCATCGGCACCGTGTTTTTGCTTGCCGGTGCCGTGTCCACCGTTCTCGGCGACTTGGCGCGGGTTATGACGCAAATCTATCAGCGTGCTCATTCCCAAAGTCGCAACAAAAATAACGTTGCCACCGTTGCCACCGTCTCCGCCATCGGGACCGCCACGCGGGACGAACTTCTCTCGACGGAAACTGATGCATCCGTTGCCGCCGTTGCCTGCTTTAACCTGAATCCTTGCTGTATCCATTGTATCACCTTTACTGGCTCACATGCTCGTTTCAATACTCCCTCAAAATCTCTGGCGCGCGATCACTCGCTTCTTCGTAGGTATAGCCAGTTTCCACCGTCACGTATTCCTCAGTCGTCTCGTTCTCACCGCCATCCACCACACCATCTGAGCCCGTGAAGGTGAGCATACTGTTTTCCCTATCAATATGGAGGTAATCCTCACAGATCACACCGCTCGACAGGAACCCGCCAACACTCCTCTCGTCATTCACCCAAACAACGTATCCGGAAGTGCACGTGTCACTGCCATTACCACCACTGCCATTGCCGTTAGTGTTGCCACCAGGTGTGCCACCGCCAAGGGGTGTGCCGCCACCAAGGGGGGGACCATCGCCAAGCGTCCCATCATTCAAGTCATCATCAGTATCGGGCTGAACAAAGGTACCACCACCACCGCCGAAGCCGCCACCACCGCCGCCGAAGCCGCCGCCACCTTGGGGTGGGCCATCATCTTGCGGCGTGGTAACAGGAACACCACCATCACCACTACCACCGCCGCCTCTGCCACTGCCACCACCACCATCACCACCATCACCACCATCACCACTACCACCGCCGCCTCTGCCACCACCATCACCACCACCATCACGGGTCGAACGTCGGACCGCTTCAGCAGGTAAAGCCGAGGCACTTTTGCGGTAGATGATATAGCTGAAGTTATCTGGATGGATGTGGATGATAGGCCCCTCAATGCCGTCTGTCCGATCTGTGAATTCTGGTATAACGGTTATGCACGTGTTCTCAAGGCAGACAGAAGCTTCAGTTGAAGTTATATATCGGTCTACACGATCAGCTGTCAGCATTGAACCGACATGCGGTGCATCGGAACAGCCGGTTATGCTAAAAAGAACAATGAGGATACTGACGATTAAGTTTGACGATAAGAACTGGGTTTCCTTTACGCTTTCAAAACCTATTGTCATGCTCGCCGCTGCGCGGTTCGCACCTGTTTGGGGCATAATACGCGACCCCTTCCCGTAGTCCCTACCGTATCCGTTGTAATTCAAAGGTATCATCACCTTCATCGGACGCTATGCCATCTATGTTGAGGCGGAACTTCGCAATATACCCTGGAACTAACCCTCTGACCCGAACGAGTATTTTTGTAGCATCTGTTCCAACATCAAATTGTGCGATACGGACACCATCAGGTTCATCAATTTGTGTAAAGTTTGTTATCTCAAGATATTTTTCAGTGTTTGGAAACAACCGCGTTCCTTCCACGATTCGGATTTCAAACCCACTGGTTTCCAGTGTGTCTCCACGAGAGACTTCTGCGAACGCCTCTGGATAGTACATCTGGATACGCCAGCCTTCAAAGGCGTTGTCAACATCAACACCATTGTCACCACCCAGCAGCGCACTATCTGCTGGAAGTTCCGCAATCCCCGCAGCTACCAACGCCTCCGCAATTTCGGTGGTGTCCATTGACCGTTCCGCACGTAAAACAAGACGACCTTCATAGTAGAATTCGTACATCACACCTGTCGGATGGATATGGATAACGGGTGCCAGTATGGTATCTCCTTGTCTCTCCACTTTTCTGACGACCACTTTGAGGCAAACGGAATCAAACCCATCTTGTACACAAACCGTATCCTCACCCTTCGATCTAAGAAATTGCGTTACATCGTTGACTGAGAGTAGCGGACCGGTATAAGGAACCTCGCACCCGATAATACTCACAAACATGAAAATAAAAATTGCAAAAAGCAATTTTTTCATTCATTACCTCCGTTCTTGCACGTCCTTCACTCACAATAATGAATTCAGGCAATTTTTGCTTGGAGATTTGCAAACTACACCCTTAGACTTCGTAACGTTGAGAGGTTCACCTCATGCATAGTTTTCATTTCTGGTGTTTCGATGATAAGTGGGGTTTCGGCAAAGCGGGGGTCGTTGAGGATATACGCGAATGCTGGCACGCCGATATTGCCCTCACCGATGTGTTCGTGCCGATCGACTCGGCTCTGATAGGCGGATTTCGCGTCGTTGAGATGAAAAGCCTTCAATCGGTCCAAACCGATCATATCGTCAAATTGACTGAATGTTGCGGCGCAATCCGCTTCGGTTCGCATGTCGTACCCAGCAGCAAAGACATGGCACGTATCAAAACAGACACCGAACCGATCAGGATATTTCGACATACCCATCACATCACGGATGTGTTCAAAAGCGTAACCGAGGTTTGTGCCTTGCCCGGCAGTGGTTTCAAGGAGAACGACAACATCCGGTGCCTCGGCACTTTCAAACAAATCATCGAAACTCTCAGTCAGCCGCTTTAATCCGATCGTTTCCCCCTCACCGAGATGCGCGCCGAGATGCGTGACGATGTGGCGGAGTCCAAGGACCTGTGCGAGTTCCATCTGCTCACGAAATGCTTGATTCGATTTTTTTAGTACGTCGGGTTTTGGAGAAGCGAGATTACTGAGATGGATGTCGTGGACAATGACATCGGCGAGGTCAGCCTCTGCCCATGCCGTGCGAAACTTTTCTTTTATGACATCGGTAGGGGGTTTTCCCTGCCACTGATTTGGGTTTCTCAAGAAAATCTGTATTGCATCGCAGTGGAGGTCGGTTCCGTTTTTGATGGCATTGTGTATGCCGCCTGCTGTGGATACGTGTGCGCCGAGGATCATATTTTAAGTTGGTATCTGCTCCTTCTGCAAGATTCTATAACTACGTTAATCTCGTGGTTGGGCTGCGTGGGTCTATTGATTCGAGACTACATTGGTATCCCTATCTGGCACAAGTTGCTGCGGCAAGGGATTTTCCTTCTGTTTGAAATGATGGCGCAAAAACCCTATGGAACCGGGAACGCCAAGTTTATCCGTAAGAACTTTGGCACCCAATTTATAGATTTCAATATCGGTGAGTTCAAGTAAACCCTTACGCCAAGCCTCAATTCTTTCGGCTGCAATCTGTGTCTCTGCTTCTTGTAAGGCTTCCCGTTCTTGGATCTGCTTAACCATTGTCGGGATATCTGGATCATCATCCAACCCTTTATGCCGCTCAGCAGTATAGTCGCAATCGTTAGGTCTACACTGCTTGAGAAATCGCTCTGTATAGGCAGTACCCATTTGTGCCATTAGTTCTTTAAGTCCTGCTTCATAGAGTTCATTCTCTGTCATTTCTAAAATACGCATTTCAAGCCTCCGATTGCAGCCAGATATAAGGGTTTTCGACCTGAGTGTGAAGTTGCGCTTGGTAGTGTTTTGCTCTTCTGAGTAGCCTATCATCGGTTGTTAGAAAGATATCCGCCCCGGCACTTTCAGCGCAGGCGAGGTGCAAAGCATCTCTTCG
This sequence comes from Candidatus Poribacteria bacterium, assembly GCA_028820845.1. Lineage (NCBI taxonomy): Bacteria > Candidatus Poribacteria > Candidatus Poribacteria bacterium. The sequence continues at coordinate 15,079 of JAPPII010000117.1, read as the reverse complement.
CTTGAACCCAAGAACTTCAAGTCTTATACCTCTCTCACTTTCACTTGACCCAACAGAAACAGTCTGATGGGCAAGAGTTATCCAATTTTTGATTTGAAAACGCGCGCCAAAATTTGAAGACTGGTCAACTTCATCCGACAAAACACTACTAACAACCCAATGCCAACGCCCGCTAAAGCAATAAGTGAGAACCTGATGCATAGCCTCGGCTTCTTGACGAATTCGTGCTTGTGTTGGAGGGTCAAAAAGCCGACTTAAGCAACAGGTATCAAGATAAATCTTCCAGACTTGAAAATCGGTTTGCACGTCTCTATCCAGACTCCATACTGCCAATTGCCAAACTTTAGTGGTAATTAAAGATACCACAAAAATGGAACAAAGTCAAATCAAAGAGCGTTTAAAAGAGGTTAGAAACCCCGCCCACCAATTTGCCCATTAGGGGTGTACAACGGTCTTGACCCCACGTTGCGAAGCGGCGTTATCAAACGCTGCAAGACCTTGTTCGATTGGAAACCGATCCGTCAGCAATGGTTCAAAGTTAAGTGCTTTTTCAATCAGGAGTTGGCGCGATGCTTCAAGACTGGCACGAGAGAACGCCCATGATGCCATCAGTTTATGACCGGTGTAGTGAAACTCCTCTAAGTTGACGCGAATCTCTTCACCCTCTGGCGCAAGCCCGAAGAAGTTAAGACAACCGCCTCTACGGACGACCTCAAAAGCGAGTGCGATCACTGAGGCGTTGTTCGTTGTGGAGGCGATAACGGTATCCACCCCTCCATGGGTGAGGTCTCGGAGGTGTGCGATAGCTTCAGGTGAAGTATCAAAAGCACAATCAGCACCGAGTGTCTCCGCGACGTGCCTACGGTGTGGTAATGGCTCAATTACATAGGTTGCCAAGCCTGCCCGTTTTGCGAGTTGGGTGAATATCAGTCCGATGGGACCGGCACCGAGGATGGCGACGGAATCTTTGAAAAGGGTTTCCCCCATAGCATTTAGACAGCATCCCAACGGTTCCAGGAACAGCAATTCTTCGTGTGGGATGCTGTCGGGGACTCGGATGAGTTTTCCTGTATCGATACCGTGTTTCGGCATCCGCATGTACTCTGCGTAACCCCCGTCGATATCGTGTCCGATACCTTCAATGGTCGTACAGTATTTGTCGAGATCGTTCTCACATTCGGGGCATGCCCCGCAGGAGAGCATGGGGTTGACGGTAACGCGTTCGCCGACCTTGACATCGGAATGCCGACTCTCTACCACTATACCCGCGAGTTCGTGCCCCATGACGACGGGTGGTGCGTAATCTGAAACATCTCCGCGGAGCGCAGCGAGGTCAGAGGCGCAGATACCGCAGAGCTCCATCTGGATGAGGACATCTCCCGCAGCAAGCACAGGAATGGGTTTTTCGTGGATACGTAATTGCTGAATTTTTTCAAAAACAATTGCTTTCATTCTTTTTAACTATTAAATCTGGGCACCGTTCCACAATGTAAAGCTAAGACAAATTGTTCGCTAATCACTCACAATTTCGTTTCACGGTGGTTTCTGCCTAACTTCGACCCGTCCTAAAGTTTGGACAATTTTTAAAAAGACTCGTAAGGGACGGTTTCTGCCTGATGCGTCTTAGCGGATTTTTCCGCCAGATCCATAATAGCGATAACGCGGCGAGCGGATTCGGGTGTTACGAGTAAAGGCGTACCGTCGTTCAGATGCGCAATGATATTTTCGTAGTAACTCGGTCCCGGTCTACCGTGGTAACTGACCGTCTGTTCTTTGGGTTTGCCCTCAACTTCAGAGAGGACTTTAAACGCCCCGTCTTCAGAGGTAATCGCGCCGTGAGAGCCGAGCAATTTCCAGCGGGGTCCGCCGATCTTGGCGATGTTAGACATCTGGATGTTCGCCATCGTGCCATCTGCTACGACCTCTCCACCGGCGAAGCGAATAACCGCTTGGACATGGTCCTCATTGGTAATGTCGTCCCAGACGAGATTGGGTTGATAGAAGCCAGTAACGTTGATCATCGGTGCGTCAAGGACATTGAGCAGCCAGTCGAGATAGTGTGCGCCCCAGTCGTAGAATTGCCCGCCGGAGATGGCTTTGACGCTCCGCCACCAATTCGGGTTGGGCTTACCGTAGCCGCCACCCCACATTTCGACGTTGAAGACCTTACCGATGATGCCGGAGTGAACGAGTCCACGAAGCGTCCAAAAATCAGCATCCCAACGTCGGTTGTGGTGAACAGATAGCATAACGCCGTTCTCTTCAGCGGTACTAATCATCTCTGTCGCTTCCGCAATCGTGACACACATCGGTTTTTCAACAATAACGTGTTTCCCTGCCTTGAGACTTGCCACAGTTGTGCTACAGTGGAAACTATGGGGTAGGACATTCGCAATGAGATCCACACCCTCGTCAGCGTTGAGTTCTTCGACAGCATTATAGGTACGGATTCCCGGAAAATCTTCTTTTGCCGCTGCTGTCCGCTCTGGATCGATGTCGCAGATAGCGACACATTCAATGCCATCGGTGCGTTGCATCATATTCGCATGGGCTTTGCCCATATTAAATGCCGCCCCATATCCGATGACGGCACCTCTGATGGTATCTGCCATTAGTTTTGGCTCCTTCTCTTTCATGTATGAATGCCATATTTTAGCACAAAAGCGGAAAAATTGTGTGAAAATTAGCCAAGAAACTCTGTAAAAATTGGGGGCACTGCGGGAAAATTAATTGACTTTTCTAAAAACCTATGCTAAATTTTATGGGTGCACATTAGTGCAATCGCAGCAGACGCGCTTCGTTTAGCAAGAATAAGCGCAGATGCTTTATAACTTTTTTAGGAATGTCTTGAGGTAATTTATGACAAAAGTTGGACTCATCGGGGTCGGCAACATGGGTATGGGGATGTCAAGAAACATCCTGAAAGCCGGGCACGAACTCACTGTGTATGATGTCCGTTCAGAGCCGTTGGAAGTGTTAGCAAAAGAAGGGGCATATACCGCTGCATCACCACGCGAAGTTGGGAACGCTGCAGAGAGTGTCTTTATCATGGTGCTGAATGTTGAACAGGTCAAAGCAGCACTGTTAGGAGAAGACGGTCTACTTGCAGGGCTTAAGCCAGGGGCTACAATCATCTGCACAGCGACCATCGGACGTTCACAGGTGATAGAGGTCGGCGAACTCGTGAGGGCGAAAGGGTTTCATATCGTTGACGCACCTGTCAGTGGTGGTGCCCCCGGGGCAGCGGCAGGAACGCTCACAATGATGGTAGCAGCACCAAAGGAAATATATGAAGCATCGGAACCCGTACTTGAAGCAGTCGGACGCGATATTTACCACGTTGGGGAAGAAGTCGGGATGGGTCAAACCGTCAAGTCGGCACTTGCCGTGCTGATTGGTACGACTTACGCCGGTATCTTTGAAGCACTCACGTTAGCAGTGAAAGCAGGCGTAAAACCAGAAACGTTGCGGGATGTTGTCAGCACGAGTGTCGTTGGGAATTTCCTCTTTAGGGACACAACGGAAAATATTTTGACGCGTAACTTCAGAGGTCAGAGTAACATTGGTACAATGCATAAGGACCTGAGCCTCGCGAAAAGCATGGCAAACGATTGTGGGGTGCCGCTCTTTGCGGCAAGCGCAGCCTTTGAACTCTTTCAAGCGGGGAAAGCAGTGAACCCGGACGAAGATAACTGGACGATTATCAAAATATTGGAAAACATCGCGGGTATTGAAATCAAAAAGACAGAATAATTGTACCCTAAGATTATTGTCAGAAGCACCGCTTGGCACTTTGGACCCCCGCGAAGATAGAGAACAGGGAGAAAGTTAAATGCGTAAACTGGGAACCATCACAGACGGAATTAGCCGAGACTTTGAATATGCATTGAATGTTATGGTAGAGACCGGCTTGGAATACGTTGAATTACAATATCTCTGGAAAAAACAGGTTGGCGATCTGACGGATAGAGAACTCGGACGCGTCGAGAGATTAATCAAGGAACGAGATTTAAAGGTGTCCTGTATTTCGCATCACAACTTGTCGGCAATCCCCGTGGATACATCTGTCGTCGCGCCTGTGTATCGTTCACACATTAACACGTTGCAAAGATGTATTGATGTTGCCCAAGCCGTCGGCACGAATTTAGTTCGCATTTTCAGTTTCCGAAAAGAGATGGTGCTTTTCGGTGCCGAGCCAATTATCTCCGAGGGGGCATGGTCGATGTTGTTAGAGGGGTTGGAAGAACCGCTGCAAATCGCTGATGACGCAGATATTACGCTTGTCATTGAGACAGCAATCTCCGGGAACGTGACATCGGCACTCCTTGCGAGAAAGTTGATTGACGAATTAGACGTGCCACATCTGAAAGTCCTCTGGGATCCGTGCAGTTCGCTCTATTGTACAGAGGTGCCCTATCCAGACGGTTACGAGGCTATCCGTGAGTACATCGCGCACGTACACCTCAAGGACGGGATTGTGAATTTGCCAGCGGCGACGTTTGATTTCTGTGCGATGCGCCAAGGACAGATGGACCCCTACTACAACGACATTGTGAAGGCGTTGGACCGCGATGGATACGACGGTACGATCTCTTTAGAGAGTGTTTATACGCCAGAAGGCGGCACGCGCGAGGACGGATTCAGAGAGTCTCTGCCAATCTTCATGGAACTCATGGGAAGATGACGTTCATAGCGTTCTCTTTAATCACTGCGTAATTGTTCCAAAACGCTGCTGGGCAGCGGGCTCGCGCCTGAAGTTGCGACACCGTCGTCAACCTGTGCGGGGGTCATCATCCCCGGTACAACACTGGAGACAGCCGGATGTGCTAAGATAAATTTGAGGGCGGCTTGTGGGAGACTTTTTGCTTTGTTTCCAACGATTGATTTCGCTTGTTCTACTCGCTCCAAATCGGCAAGGAACTTCTCACGGGGCCACGTCTTCCGATAATCGTTTTCTGCGAACACGGTGTCCGGTCCGAGCTGTCCGGAGAGGAGTCCTGACGATAAGGGTTGGCGGACGACGACAGCGACCCCTTTTTCGACGGCGGTTTCCATAACGGATGTCGCCATCTCCTGGGAGAGGATATTATACGTCAGCAGCAATGCGGAAACGTTGGTCTCTGCCATCGCTTTGCGTGCGTCGGCTTCGCTGCCGAGGCACAATCCATAAAAGCGAATCTTCCCTTCGGCTTTGAGTGCCTCCATTGTTCCGAAGGCATCATCCCACTCAGCTGCGGGGGGTGGCGCGTGAAATTGATAGATGTCAATGACATCCCGCTTCAAGCGTTTGAGGCTCCCTTCGACGGCTTGTCGGATATAGTCGGGTGAGACGTTGAAGGATGGACGTTCCCACCCGTGGCTAATCCAACCATCAGAGTCCAACTCATAACCGAGTTTCGTCGCGATAACGACCCTGTTCCCGAGTGCGGAAAACGCTTCACCGAGGAGTTGCTCGGCGCGTCCCCCGCCGTATTGGTCTGCGGTATCGTAAAAGGTAACACCGCTTTCAAAGGCGTATCGGAGAAGATCCACAGCCTCCGTTTCACCGATGTCGCCCCATTCCCGTCCGCCGAGTTCCCATGTTCCCATACCGATTTCGGAGACGATGAGCCCTGTATTTCCCAATCTACGTTGGTGCATTATTTTTTCCTTCGCAAGGCGCGAGTCCTGCGCCGTAATAATATTATGGATCCGAACGTGCCTGCTATTTTATCTTACAACCTGCAGCCTGTGAGAGACGTTATAGGTCAAGGGCTTGCAAGAAAGCGTTAAAACTAGGCGTTGAGAGCGCGGTGTCATGAAGTTGGGTGAGACGCTTAATATCCTCAACTGTCTCAAGCGTTCGTGTTACCGTGTGCATATCAGTGTCAGGGAAGCGCGTTGCAAGGACAGCGATGATGTTTTTGATAGTTGTCTCGCGCATACCTTGTTCGATACCTTGTTCGATACCTTGTTCGATACCTTGTTCGATACCGCGCTGTAAGACTAAATCGTAGAATGGAGACTCTTGCATGATTTCCTCCGATATCAACTTCTGAAAAAGTTGCGGATCGTGTGCTAAACTTCCGAGAAGCGAAAGCGCAAATAAAAGTGTTCCCTGCGTTTGTCCGTCAACTGGTGCTGCTTGTGTCTTAGCAACACAAGCCTCCACCCACGCCTCGGCTGTCATCCCGACAGGAGGTCTCATTAAAGGAGTAAAAGGCAGCAAACCGACAGCAGAGGTGTCTAAAAACGATTGACCGTCTAAGTCAGCGAGGCGGATAACTTTATAGTTGAGACGCAAACCGAGCGTCTCATCCCCATAGTTATAGACACCGGGGTCATTGCGCCCCGCGTTTGGGGCGAGATAAAGCACAAGTGAGTATACCGGCATCTGGTAGCGAAGGATAAGAGAACTCGCGTATCCCAAGACCCGTAGGGGCATAGGGCGGTCAGTGCTATCGCGTGTTTGTATCTCTATGTGAAATAGTGTCACCTCACCGTTAGAACGCCTGACTTTGAAAGTCATATCGTTTTGATGGACTTTAATGGTCGTTTGTTTAGTGTCCAATCGTTGAAGGACTTCAAGGTTCGGCTCGTTAAAGAGCAGTCGCGCGAATTCCGTAGAAAAGCGGTCCATAATGTGTGTGACGATCGGGTCAAATTGCCGCATATAATATAGTATATTTTTCTTTTTCTGAAAAGTCAACAGTTTTTTAGGAGCATTTAGGGGTATTTATACCATTTTTAAATAAACGCTTCTCATTAAGGAAAACCCGTGCGTAGTAGCGCAATTCATTGCGCGCTTACATGCGGATACCTCATAGAGTCCCACAATCTCTATAATACGACTTTATTTTTCAGATTTGGTATTAGTTTTAAGAGATAACAAAAGAAAAAATATAAGGCAGCCACAAGGGCTGCCCCTACCTACCTTCACCCAAAAACAGGCAGCAAAAATGGGCAGCCACAAGGGCTGCCCTACAATATGATAACCGGACGGATGGAGGACCCCGCCCGGTTGTATTCGTTTAGTCTCTCGCCTTTAAATCGCCCCACCTCGTGGTGAGTTTGTCAGCTGCAGAGACTTCCCCTTTCAAGCGAACGGTTGCCAGCATCCGACGCGTTCCGTCAAAAGAGACATCCTCTATCCGGTAATAGTAGACAACATTCAGCTTCGCAGTCGTATCTGTGTAGGAATACAGATGCTCCTCACTGCTCGTGCCGTTTCCGGGAATGATGCCCTTGATGTTAATCACTTGGAAATCCTTATCCCGATTTTCACTCCGTAAGATGTTGAATCCGGCGTTGTTCAACTCAGATTCCGTGCGCCACTTGATGAGGACGGCACCATTCTCCGTCCGCACCGGTCGGAAGCTTGCTAATTCAACAGGCACGGGACCGCCTTTCCGATACCCGGGATTCGCTAAGTCATCGCGCGCCCCGTAGTAGTTCGGACTCGGACCGTCTTTTGAAAAGAGTATCCAGGCTTCCGCCATCAGTCCATCTTCGGGGGGATCGGGTTCACCGTCAAACCCGTTTTCTTCGGGTCTAAAGGCTATCCCGTATAACCGGACGATGGATCGGCGCTGCTCGCCACCCGTTTCGGGCAATGCCCATTCTACCGTGCGGGCACCGCGAGCTGCGATGTTTCCGACCTCATCAATCACCATATCGTCGCCTTGGAGGTTCGGATTGCCTTTGTCCGTCAACTTTAGATAGAAACCCATCGGATTCAGGAGCAGATCTAAACGGCTCATGTTCAGATCGCGACGGTGGTTGACATAAATATTATAGACGCGACCGTCTGGAAGATTCGTCGTCGCGTTTCTGGCGACAACGAGGACCGTCTGATTTGGGAGGACGGTTATATCTTTAAACTTGATTGTGCCGTCAATATAGCGACCTTCAGCGTCGTGGAGATTGCGGATTTGGAGTTCCCAGCCGTTGAGATTCACGGCTTCGGTCAGCGAAGAGTTGTAGATTTCAATCCACTGTGGCGTGCTGCCGTTGAGACCCCGGTCATACATAATCTCGCTGATGCTGATTTCACCATCAACGAGTCTATCCGTCGCAGATTTGAGTGCGGCTCTCTCGTAGCCGGGGGTGCCGGGAGAGGTGGAGAGATCGGCATTCGGGTCGTAGCCGAGACCGCCTTTGGGTCCGACGGCTTCCCAAGCATCTTTGTGGTGTCCATCGTTTGCCTGATAGCGTTTCCGCTGCCACGCTTGGTCGCGTGAGGCGAAGGTGTTGTCTCCGAAAGCGGCGATGCTGCTGGCAGCGGATTTATACTGTCCGACACGGGGCCAGAACTGTGTGCTCACATTGGCAGAAAAATCTTCAAAGAACCCGTTGCCGGCGTAATCCTGAATATTTTCATCCTTGCCGTTTTTGTTCGGGTTATTCCGCAGCAGGAGCATGAACTTCCCCGTATTTGGCAGGTTCAAACGTGAATCGACAACATAAGCCATCGCGCCCGCTCTCTGCTGTTCATCCATATTCGCGGCATTCGCCCCTGCAGCGAGGGGTGTCACCCACGGGTCTTCGTTCACCAGCAGGAGAATCTCGCCGGAATCTATCTCGTATTCGGGAAGATCCACGAGATCGGTGTCCGTGCCGGCTGCGGTCACAATACTGAGTTCCCAGTCTTTCAGCTGCTGCATACCGGAACTGACGTTTTTTAACTCCACCCAGTCGATGTTGGCATTTGAGGTATCATTGCGGACTTCGTTGATAACAATGATGTCAGAATTGACAGCAGATTGCTGCAGTCGTCCGACGTGGATACCCGTGACGTGTTTCGCACCGGGTGTGCTGATAGAGAGGAGTTCAATGACAGCATTGCCAGCGATGATTTTTATGTCTGTATTTCTGCGTCCGTTCGCCGGGGTCGCTTGCCAACTGTTCGGATTGGCACCAAACGGAATCCCCGCCAATTGTGCTGCCCTGTCCAGGTCGCCATCCTCGACGGTATTGTAGTCGATAGCCCGATAAGCAGAGACGAACGCCGTGTTCGGTCTATCGCCGCTTTTCCCCGGCAGTTTCCAGAGTCCCGCGAAGAGGGTATCTATGGAATCAAGGACTTTGTAGGTCGTTCCGCCAAAGGTTACGGTGTCTCGGGTGGGATGGCTCACAAATGGGGTGAACAAGAAATAGAGTGTCTCTGTAATGGCTGCATTCGTGGTGTTGTAGAGTTCAATCCACTGCACCTCTTGGTTCTGGAGTTGTGGAACCCTTATGGTTATCGTTTCTGGATTCGTATTCTGATCTACGGGAAGGGAACGATCGTAATTTGGATTTGGAACCATTATTCCCCCGCCGTCTGGTGAATTGTCAATCCCTCTATCCACTGCCCACATAATCTCACTGATGACGATATCGCGCATGGCGAGGGAGCTGTCCTCTGCTGTGACGAGTTCAAGGGTGCCTCCGAAATCGAAGAACGTCTCTAAGTCGGGCATCCGCGTTGAATTCGGCTCTTGTAACATTGAGTGCCGGATATGTTCATAAGGGACGTGGACTAAGATGCCCGCCTCGGCAGAGCCTGCACCGTCATAAGTATCAGGGTCGGGATTGGTAGTCGTAGTCGTAGGGTATCCTCTCGGTGCCCGTCCGTAGACGGCAAAGTCGTGTGCAGGCAGGTTTACTGTATCTGCGTTTTCGATGAGGTACAAAGGACCGATGTCGATCCCAACAGGATTCTCTCTGCGGGAAACGTCGGAAGTCGCAGGAGCGTACTTATTGTCCGAATTGCTATCTGCAGATGCCTGAACAACAAGGGGTATAAGCCTCTGTTCTGAAAACTGTGCCATCGCGGACCACTGTGAACAGAGGCATAAGACGAGTGTAACGGTTAAGAGGGTTAAAACGGATATAGGTTTGTGTGGAAACATATTAACTGTTTGCTCCTTTTTTTGAGTTATAGGTTATAAGTTGTAAGTTATAAGTTAAAGAGGCTATGTGGTAACACTTCTGCGCGATTTGGCATATTCCAGACTACGTGAGTTTGATAAAGCTTGCCACTTGTAGCGTAAACTTTCAGTTTGCGCCATATCGCTCACAAACTATGGTAAACCTTAGAATTAATTAGACATTCAGGACCGGTGCGGTTAGAAACCGCACCTACCAGGCCGGGGTAAAATGTTCATTTATTTTTCTGGTTTACCATAAATGAAGATTAATTTATTAATCCGGGAACTTTCAAACGTGCGATAAATCGCACTACTACGAACCAATCCGTTTGTAGTAGGGAAACCATTCATTGCCCGTCAGTTACCGAAATATCTGCTTACACTTCATACAGTTTGTGCTACAAAAGACCAACTGCTGATCGCTGACCGCTGAGAGTAGAGCGAAGCGGAACGCCCTGACCGCTGATGGCTACTTCAAAATCACCATTTTGCGCAGTAGGGACACATCTCCCGCACGGAGTTGATAGAAATAGACACCGCTCGATACGCTTTCACCGTGCGTATTTCTGCCGTCCCAATACGCTGCACGCGACTTCGCAACGTAATAGCCAGCCGGTTGATGTCCAAGTTCCAGATGCCGTACCAACACACCGCGCGCATCGTAGATGAAGATTTCAACACTGCTGTCGGCGGCTAACGCGTAAGGCAGCCACGTCTCAGGGTTGAACGGGTTCGGATAGTTCGCCAACAGCCGCGTCTCCGTTGGACGGAGTGCTGCTAACAAACTTTCCAGCATCGCAATCGCATTTCTGTATTTCAACGAACCGTCGCTCTCAAGTCGGAGTTGATGGAGGTACGTTTCTAACGTCTCGCGATCCAACGTGCCGAGGGTTTTCGCATCAAGCCGTGATAAGAGGTTCTCTGCAGCCGGTGCGCCCGCGACACCAACATCAAGGTTGGCAGTCACAAGCGTAAGGTCCGCGTTATTCACCCTTCCGTCCCCGTTAACATCGGTGCGTGGGTTCTCAATAGCATCACCCGTCTGCCCCAACGCCGCTGTCACGAGTGCCGAATCGGCGGCATCCACCGTGCCGTCGGCGTTGACATCCCAAGGTGGATACTGAGAGACTTCAATATCAATATCCACGGGTGGCACACGCTGCGTCAAGGGGTACAAGGGTGCCGTGTTGAGGATCGGGTTCCCCATGAGCCGTAACGTTCCAAGGTTCGCTAAACCGGCGATTGGACTGACATCTGTAATACCGTTATCCGTCAGATTCAAGGACGTGAGCAACGTTAAACTCGTGAGAGATGAAACCGTATCAATCGCATTATCGGCGAGTGCTAAAGTCGTCAAACGCGTCAAACTTGCCAACGGCGCGATGTCAATAACGGCATTGTCATTGAGGTTTAGCACCGTCAACCCTGTCAACCCGGTGAGACCCGTCAGGTCGCCAACGGTATTCCCACTGAGATTCAGCGTCGTCAGCCCCGTTAAATTCGCCAGTAGCGTCATATCGGTAAGCCCGTTATCCCGCAGATTCAGCACCGTCAGTCCCGTCAACCCAGAGATTGCGTCCAAACTGCGCAATCCCGTCCCACCGAGTTCGAGTGTCGTGAGCGCGGTTAAGCCTGCGATCGGTGTGAAATTAGCAATCGGGTTATCGTTCAGACTCAGCGTCGTCAGGTTCGTCAGTGCCGTCAGCGGAGAAATATCGGTGATGCGGTTCCCCGATAGATTCAACGCCGTCAGTTCAGTGAAGTTCTCAAGCAGAGAGATGTCCGTGAGGGCATTGTTGCTGAGGTCCAACGTCGTCAGGTTCGTCAAATCTTCAAGCGCAGCGATACTCGTCAGACCGTTCCCGCTGAGATTCAAGGATGTCAACCCCGTCAATCCCGCCAAGGGTGTGATGTTTGTGATTGCGTTGCCAGCGAGGCTCAGGGTCGTGAGTCTCGTCAGGCGTCGCAAGGGTGTAATATCCGTAATCCTATTCCCCGGAATCACCAACGTCGTGAGGGTCGTTGCCTGTTCGACACCTGTGATGTCAGAAATGCCAACCATCTCAGATTCAAGCGTGGTGACAGTTCTCACCTGCTGTTGCGTAAAGTCTACACCGGCACTGAGATTCAGTTGTGCTCGGAAAGCATCCCTGAGGCTTGGGTCGGGCATCCAGCTCGGTGCGACAGCGACCGCCTGTGGTGCCGAAGCAGCGTTTGACTTCCCGGTAGCATCTTGGGCGACACCCGCCGGCACGGTAATAATCACATCGCCATCGGTATTTTCATCCGGCGTGACTGTCAAAGAATACATGCTCCCCGTGCCGAGTAAGGTCGAATCTTGCACAACCGCATCGCCCGTAATCTCAATATCACCGAGGACAAAGCCATCCACGTCGCTTGAGAAGACGATCATCACAGAAAAGTCACCAAGTTGAACGGTATCCGGGACATCTTTAAGTTCGACCGTCAGTGCGTTGGTGTCAATTGGAATCGGAGCTGTTAGGTCAGAAGCGATGTTGACATTCTCCGCCAGGTCCTCGACGACCCCTGCGGGAATCTGTAGGGTTACATCTCCGCTGGCGTTGGGGTTCGGTGTGACTCGCGCCGTATAGACGGCATCGCCATCCGTGCCAGCCGTGAGGAGGACGGTTGCGGGTCCCATGAGTGCAATGGCTTCGGTTGTGAATCCGTTGACGGCTTCGGCAAAGGTGATTGTGACATCAAAGGGTTCCCCCTTAACACCGGTCGGTAGGTCGGTAATCTCGACTGTGGGTGCGATGGTGTCAATCCGCACGGGTTGCGTCGTTGCCACCGACTCGGGGTTCAGATTAAGGGCGAAATCCCGGACAGTTTCCGCATTGACTTCGATGAAGAGGTTTCCCTGAACGTCCTCATTGGGTGTCATCCGAACGATGTATTCACTCGCACCGTCGGCACCGGCTTGTAAGCTCGGTGTTACGAGGTCCGGGAGCGTGAAGTCCCCGGGTACCCGAAAATCGTTGACTTCTTCCGAAAACCGTTGACCTCCTCCGAGAACGTCACGGTTAGGAGGTAAGGGGCGTTGCGTTCCGCAGCCGTATACCCGCCCGCCTCCACCGTCGGTGGCGTGACGGCGACGGAGACCGTCGGCGGAATTGTGTCCACATGGACAACATCTGTCTCTGGTGAAGCGGTGTTGTCATTGCGTGCGAAGTCTTGGACGGTACTCGCATTGACCCTGACCGTCACATCTCCTTCATCATTCGCATTCGGCGTGATTGTCACCGTATACACAATATCGCCATCCGAACCCGAGGCAAGGCTTGCCGTCACAGGACCCGTGACCGTCAGATCCGCAGGCACCGCAAAACCGTTGACCTCCTCCGAGAACGTCACCGTTAAATCGTAAGCAACATTTTTCTCTATCGTCGGGAAGCCAGTCACAGAGACCGTCGGGATAATCGTATCTACATGCACCGAAGTCGTCTCCGTTGAAGCCGTGTTGTTATTGAGGGCAAAATCTTGGACGCTGTTGGCATCAACAGTGACCGTCACATCACCTTCTGTCCCTGCCGCATTCGGTGTGATGGTTACGGTATAGACAGCATCGCCATCAGAACCCGACTTTAAGGCTGCCGCTGCAATTGGGGTCGCACCGGCTTCACGCGTTAATCCGAGCGTCAGATCCGCAGGCACCGCAAAACCGTTGACGGGTTCCGAGAACGTCACCGTTAGGTCATAAGCAGCATTTTGCTCCGCCGTCGGGAAACCGCTCACAGAGACCGTCGGCACAATCGTGTCTATATGAATGTTACCTGTTGCCGCTGAAACGATATTCCCATTCCCCGCCTCATCCGTGGCAGCATTCGCATTGACCTTGACGGTGACATCCCCCTCTTTCGCAGCATTCGGCGTAATCGTCGCTGTATAGTTTGTCTTGCTCGTTCCTACCGCTGCCACTGTTGTCACTGTCGCCTCGCCTGTGACCGTTAGGTCATCCGCCGCAAAACCCGTCACATCTTCGTTGAACGTGATGGTGAGATCAAACGCACTCTTCTGCTCCGCCGTCGGTGCCCCTGTAATCATGACTGTCGGACGTTTCTTATCTATAGATACGCTCGCTTGTGTCGCTGCCGTATTGTTATTGGTAGCGGCATCCATTGCGACATTTGCATTCACATCAATCGTCACTGTGCCTTCTGTACCATCTGCAGCTGTCGGTGTGAGGGTGATTGTGTAGGTCTGTGGACCTGCATCACCGGATTTCCAATTACTCGCCTTCGTCGCACCCGCAACTGTCAGATCACCCACCACAAAACCCGTCACATCCTCACCGAAATCAATCGTCACATCAAACGCATCTTTCTGATCGGTCGTGGGTGCGGTAATTGTTGGCATAGGTGGGTCTTTATCAATTGTCACCGTGGCTTGTGTCGCTGCGTTGTTGCTATTGCTACCACCATCCGTGGCAACATTGGCAGCTACATCAATGGTTATTGTCCCAGAAGTCGTTGGGGTTATCCGCAATGTATAGGAACCATTGGTACCGCCGGATAGGGCCCCGACTGTGTGGGTCGCCGTTCCGCCTACCGTAACATCAGCCTTTACAAAACCCGTCACAGTTTCACCGAAGTCAATCGTCGCATCAAAGGCACCGTTCTGCGGGGTCATTGGCACGGTAATCGTCGGTGTTGGTGCTTCCGTATCCACAGAGACATCTACATGCGCCGATGCGTTACTGGTATTGCCGGCACCATCGTCGGCAGCACCCGCAGGTACCGATATCCGCAAGGTGCCTGTGCCAGAGGGTGTGATTGTCGCCGAATAAGTCATGCCACTACCGGTTAAACTTTTAGCAGTCCCTCCTGCAGTACCGCTCTGTGCTGAAAAACTAATACCAATTCTAATTGATTAGGACTTACGCAGTAAGTTAGATTTGTGTTATACTTTTGTATTATGACGACCCTAACTGTTTGAGAAAAAAGATACCCGTTACTATCGGATTATTGCCAGTTTCTCTTAGCCAGTTTTCACAACTTTACGCAGACGTATTTTGCGGAGCATACAGACCGATGGAGTCATGACCAACTCAATCGGTTGCTGCGTGAAGAACGTATCTCTGCGGGAGACCTCTGGCGCTCGGTGAAAAATGACATTGATAGGACTTACGCAAAATTAGAAAATGAGTTGATATATTCTCAGTCGTCGCT
>JAPPII010000116.1 GCA_028820845.1 Candidatus Poribacteria bacterium | reverse complement strand
AACCGCAGTCGCTATGAAACCGAAGCCCCTACCTTTAGGTAGTGGGTGCTATCACTAAGTGAACAAACAATTGTAGTGTAGACCTTTTGGAGGGGACCCCTCTACATCATTATTTCAGACAAAATCCTCCAAAAATTTATGAAATTCTTTAAGGGAGAAATTTCTGATGGAAACACAAATTTTGATGTCAAAATGTCTTGTGTTAATGTTTATAGGTATTTTAATGAGTTTTGGGATGCAGGGTATGAGTTACGGTGCCCCCAACGGGGTCTGTGAAGTTGGAGATGTGCTGTCCCCAGGTCAGAGTTGCACCTACCCTGATACAGATGTTAAATTTTCAGTTAACAACGACGGAGCCGCGCAAATGAGCAATCCGCCCCAAGGATTGCCCTGGTTTCTCGAATGGCTGTTTGGAGCAAAACTGAATGATTCAGTCAATTTTGAAGCAGACATCAATGGTAAGGCTTATAACTTTGCTGCCAGTAAACGCGTTGATGGGAACTGGGAAATAGAAGCAGTTAGCGGCGAAGGTGGAGAACAACCCGATCCACCTGACGCTCAAAATGACCTCGGCCAGGAAAACAACGAAATAGACGAAGACAAAAACGCTAAGAATGAGCCAATTGAGGTAACAACCGCAACCCCTGTTCCGTTAACAGAAGCCACCTTAGATGGAAGCGTCGTCACACTGACACTCAGTGGGCGGACTTACGCAAGTTCTATCTTTGACATCAGAGATGCCGTTACAGTATCCGGCATTAATGGCGTGACGATGCCTTGGCATCAACCTAAGCGGAAAAGCGACACCGAAATTACAATTGAACTTGAATTTGATGGAAACATCAACACCGATAGTTCACTCACCTTCATTGTTAGCGCAGATGCTATTGCTAACTATGACGGCCCCGCACTGACGGCGCAGATCTCCGTTTCTGCCGGCACAGAAACACTTGAGGTAACAACCGCAACCCCCGTTCCGTTAACAGAAGCCACCTTAGATGGAAGCGTCGTCACACTGACACTCAGTGGGCGGACTTACGCAAGTTCTATCTTTGACATCAGAGATGCCGTTACAGTATCCGGCATTAATGGCGTGACGATGCCTTGGCATCAACCTAAGCGGAAAAGCGACACCGAAATTACAATTGAACTTGAATTTGATGGAAACATCAACACCGATAGTTCACTCACCTTCATTGTTAGCGCAGATGCTATTGCTAACTATGACGGCCCCGCACTGACGGCGCAGATCTCCGTTTCTGCCGGCACAGAAACACCCAAACAACCCAGCAGAGACCCAGGTGGCACCCAACAACCCACAGCATCTAAACAACCTGAAACACCAGAAGAAGATTCTGAACAGGACTATATCCGAGGTCCTTGGCTATGGATGGTTGTTCCTACTCGCCCGGAAATTGGACAGGGTATATCCACAGAGATCGATTCCCTTGCTGATGCAAGCGGTGGGGCAGTTACAGAGGCACATGTTGCCCAAAATGGTGTAAGCGAAGGGGATTCCGTCGGGCAGTTGCGATGGACAAACAGTGAGATTCATTGGCCAGGACATCAATGCAATAAATACAATGTGAAGCGTACACCAAATCCTCTACTACAAATCCTAACCATAGGATTATTACAGGACGAGTGTATTGACCCGACCGTCTGTTGGGCAAATAACATCAGTAATGTCGTTAGTACCCTTGGAATGGATATGGGGCTCGACTCAGGTGCGCGGACAGCGTATGCCTTGATTAACCTCATCTCGCCGAGTGAACAAAGAGATGTCATTTTGAGGGCGAAGAGTGGGGATGCTATCAAAATTTGGCTCAATGGAAACGTGGTTCATAGAGAAGCGGCAGCGAGTCTCGGTTGCCGGAAGGTCAATGTTATTCTAGCTTGCGATCCAGAGGTATGTAGATCAGATCCCGCGGTTCAAGAATCCAAAACGAGTTCCTTCTCCGTGACTCTTAAACCCGGCAATAATCTCCTTTTGGTTAAGGTCCGACAGCATGGTGAATATTGGGATATGCGGGTCGGACTTGCTGCGGATTTCACCACGGCGATCCCAAAAACTGGAACGAATGTGGATTTGCCCCCTTCAACCACGCCAGAAACATCACCCATCGGTAGCACGCTAAGCATCTTACCCGCCTCAGTTGTATCTCCTGGCATCGGAGAACAGTTAGCACTTAATCTGAACATTGAAGGCGGCGAATCAGTCGCAGGTTATCAAGCATCTGTGCGGTTCGATACAACTGCCCTTCGCTTCGTCTCAGGGGTAAATGGTGAATTTCTACCTGCGGGTGGGTTCTTTGTGCAACCAAAGGTGGAGGGAAATCTTGTAAAGCTGAACGCTGCATCTCTCGCTGGAGAAAGCAATGGAGATGGTACACTCGCCACACTTACCTTTGAGGTTATCGCTGTGAAGGCATCCACTTTGACGTTATCTGACGTACTTCTCTCCAACAAGGCAGGAGACAGTTTTGTTCCACAGGTTGAAAATGCTCAGATTACTGAACCAACCGGACTCAAGGAGGATGTAAATAGTGATGGTATTGTAAACATCCAAGATTTAGTGTTGACCGCATCTAGTCTCGGGCAAACGGGGGAAAACAAAACAGATGTAAACAGCGATGGCATTGTAAATATTCAGGACCTTGTCCTCGTCGCTGGTGTATTAGGCACAAGTGCCGCCGCTCCGTCCCTGTTTTCTCAATCTCTATCAACCCTCACCGCTGCAGATGTCAAACTGTGGCTATCTCAAGTACAGCAAGTAGATTTGATAGATACAACGTCTCAAAGAGGTACCCTCTTTTTAGAACAACTCCTAGTAGTGTTAACTCCGAAGGAGACAGCACTGTTAGCAAATTACCCGAATCCGTTCAATCCAGAGACGTGGATACCGTACCAATTGTCCAAACCTGCGGATATCACACTGCACATTTATGCTGCAAACGGACGAGTGGTTCGGACCTTAAGCTTGGGACATCAGCCTGCAGGTATGTATCAGAGTCGCAGCCGCGCCGCCTATTGGGATGGAAAAAATGAGTTCGGTGAACAGGTCGCTAGCGGGCTTTACTTTTACACTCTCACCGCTGGAAACTTCACAGCAACGCGGCGAATGCTCATTTTGAAGTAGAGTCAACTACCTTGACTGATGGAAGTTAATAATTTAACAGGGCTTATGCAAAACCACAGAATTCCGCGTATTCTCCTGCAGTGGGAGGTGGTTTCAAACTGCATCCACAAAGGAATTGCGTAAGTCCTATTTAATTTGAATAGCATGCGGTACTAAATTGTCAGAATCAAGATTTGCTGGCTGAAAGCGTATAAGTGAACTCAACACTTTCTTACGTCCACAACGTTTGGATCGTTGGATTTCGCTATATGTATTTACACGAATGTCTAAAATTTGGGTGATTTCGTTCAAGCAAGAGATCCTTCACCTGACGAAAGTCGTCATTTTCTCACTATAGGCATCTTTGATCCGTTGTACGTGGTTCAAAAGCAGATCTGATTCCTGTATCTCTTGATAGGAGAAATATCCGTATTCGGTTGTTTCGCAACTCAGCCGGAGTTCACCACCCACAATTTCCGCTTCAAAGCATAGTGCCACCAATTGGATTTTATTTCCGTCTCGGTATACAATCAATTCGTGTGGGGTTGTGTAAACGCCAATTAAATGTTTTACGACGACCTGCAAACCCGTCTCTTCTTCGACCTCTCGAACACATGCCTCACTTGCACTTTCATCCGGATCCATCCCCCCACCCGGTAGACACCACTGGTTGTTATCCTCGCGTCTTGTTAGCAGAATTTTTTCGCGATGCTCGTCAAAAATAACAGCCGAACATCCGACGCGAAGTGTGCCGTTTTCTCCAATCCGATGTCCTGTAATAATTTGAGCCATTCCGTTTCTCCATTTGTTGTTAAAAAATATGTGTTTGTGTAATAGGCAGGTTAAAACAGGTCGTTTGCTTCAATGAGAAATACACCTGCTTTCTCCGCTCGCTGTCTGAGTGCATTCGTAAAACCGTTAACGGAAAATAGGATGTATCGCGGGTTACGCTTCCACTGCTCAGGGACTTTTGCGGCATTTTCGATGAGAGAGTTCAGGACATTTTCTCCGACCGGTGCCTCCCACCACTTGCACTCGCCAAACCAGTGGCTTCCATCAACATTTTCTGTCAGGACATCAATTTCGAGATTTGATCCCCAGTGTGCACCGACCCGTCTGGGAGCGACTTTCAATGTCTCTCCCCAATAAAGACTGATATATTGACGACAAATATCTTCAAAAATTGCTCCCATATAGTGTGAAAGGTTCGGCGCAATGATCTGTTGATATACCAAATCTGCATTCCCAAATTCGATGAGACTTCGATTGGGTAGCACGAACCGGAACCAGAATTTGACGTAATTATCGGAGATTTTGTAAAGTCCTTTCCTGCTTTTTTGAGGTGCCCGTTCAGTGACAGGCGTTTCACGTTTGACTAATGCCAATTCCTGAAGCACACTAAGATATTTATTTGTATCTGTCGAACTCAGTTTAACTTGTTGCGCAATTTCGTTTAATCGCGTAGCACCACCAGCAATTGCGTGTAACACGCTTGCGTACGTTTTCGGTTCTCTGAGTTCCATGCGTAAAAGAAAATTGACCTCATCAAACAGGTAGCCTTGCGGCGTAAGCAATTCGTTTTTGATGTGTTGTTCAAATACCTCTTGCGGAATATCCTGTGAGCTGTTCAACGGATGTAACGCGAATCGGTTAAGATACGCTGGAACACCATCAAGGATGCCGTAAGCAGTGAGTTTTTCTTTGGCAGAATACGCTGAGAAAAAATCTCCGCTATCGCGATAGGACAACGGCATTAACTGAAGCTGACCGGTGCGTCGTCCGTATAAGGGTGATCGCTCCGCCAATACCTCTCGCTCCATGAAACTTATCTGTGAGCCACAGAGAATCAAGAAGAGTTTACTATTTTTCCCGTGTAGATCCCAGAAACGTTGGATCAGTGAAGGGAGTGCTGCATTATCCTCACAGAGATATTGAAACTCATCAAGGACCAAAACCAGCCGCTCTTCTTCCGCTTGTTGTGCAAAATAGATGAGTGCGGATTCCCAGTCATCAAAGATGATGCTTTGGAGCAGTGGGTCATTGATAACATGCCTTGCGGTTTCAGTGAGTTGACGGAGGTGATCTCGCTCTTTTAACTGACTGGCGAGGAAATAGATACTTCTTTTGTCTTTGCAGAACTGTAATAAGAGCTCAGTCTTTCCGACCCGTCTTCTGCCATATAACACGAAAAGTTCTGCTGTTTCTGACTGAAACATTCGATCTAAAGCTGCGAGTTCTTGGTGTCGATTGATGAACATAGGTTCCTCTCAAATGTATTTTGAAGTATTATACGCTAAAGTATTATACTCTAAAGTATAATTAAAATCCAATTTTAGAAAAAATGTTGACTTTGGTCAGCAATTTCGGTATAATGTCGGTGGTATGGTGCCGTATAAAAACAAAACTTTCAGGAGGCTTATTATGATGTTAAAGCGAAGTTTGGCATTCAGTTTCGGACTCCTGTTTTTTGGGGTCAATGCGTTTTGTAACGTGTGGTACAGTGAAAATTTTGACAACTTCAAAGATGGGGACATCGCTGGGCAAGATGACTGGAAAACAGTAATGAATCAAAAAACTTGCCAAATTGGAAGCGAGGTGAAGCGCGGGGATACAGGCAAAAGTATTCTGGTCACAGAAAACACAATGGTGGTCAGAAGTTTTGAAGGTACCCATGATGGAATTCAGTACGCTTCATTATTCACGCAGCGGGAAAAGGGCGCAGGCACAATGCTGTTCTATATCGGTGGAGATGCCATCAAATGGGGTGGTGCTGCCGTATTTAATATTTCGCCGGATGGTGCTATCAATGCGCTCGATGGCAACACAGGACAAAAGGTGACACAGGGAAAACTGGGAGAATGGCATCATTTCCGCATCGTGCTTGACTTTAAGGATAAAACTTATGACTTTTACGTCGATGATGAACAGGTTGTTGATGATTTCGGTTTTAGAGGCGAAGGGGGCAAAGGGGGCGTGAATCCGAGTCTCAGTTGGATCTTCTTCGGTTGGGACCACCCTACTGCTCTGACCGCTTATATTGATGACATTGAAATGGGAGACGGTGAGGGCGAAACGGCTGGCAAACCTCAAGCGGTTTCCGCTTCAGACAAACTCACAACTACTTGGGGAAGAATCAAGCAGCGATTGTAGCATTCATTCATGTGCTGGTCAAAGTCTGTAGTTGTGAGAGGGGTCGGGCTTACATCAACATAGCGAGTTGAGAATGGACGGCCAGTCTGGCATTGTCCAGACAGCAAAATGGAGGAAAGGTTCTGTAATGTCACAGACACTGTTATCACATTTAGACGGTTCAATGTACGTTCGCAAAGGTTTTATGAGCCTTATCATATTTCTGCTGGGACTCACTGTCGCACTGCAACCCGCCGACGCTGAAAAACTTCGGTTTGACCGTGATATTCGACCGATATTGTCGGATAAATGTTTCGCGTGCCACGGTCCCGATCCGGCGGTTCGTCAAGCGAATCTGCGACTTGACACAAAACAGGGTGCCTTCTCCACACCGAGTGGTTATCCAATTATCGTGCCGGGTGAACCGGAAAACAGTGAATTAGTTCTACGCATAACACACGAAAATATTGACCAGCGGATGCCACCGCAGATCTCCAATCGTCAGCCGACACAGGAGCAGATCGACACGCTCATCCAGTGGATTGCTGAAGGTGCGGAATGGGAAGAGCATTGGGTCTACAATCTTCCTAAACGCGTTGATCCGCCTCCCGTTAAAGACACGACATGGGTTCGGAACCCGATTGATGCGTTTATACTTGGAAGATTGGAAACAGAAGATCTCACGCCATCACCAGAAGCAGACAAACGGACGCTTATCCGCCGCTTACATTTTGATCTGACTGGGCTACTGCCTACGCCTGCTGAGGTGGAGCACTTCGTGAGGGATGAAACCCCGGATGCATATCAATCCCTTGTCAACAGGCTTCTGTCTGAACCGCAATACGGCGAGCGGATGGCAATGTACTGGCTGGATTTGGTGCGCTATGCGGATACGAGTGGTTACCATGCTGACGAAAATGTGAGTATCTGGCCCTATAGAGACTATGTAATCCAAGCGTTTAATGATAATATGCCTTTTGATCAATTCACAGTGGAAAATCTTGCAGGCGATCTCTTACCGAATACCACGGCTACACAGAAGATAGCTTCTGGTTATAACCGTCTGAATCAGACGACCTCGGAGGGTGGAGCACAGGCGAAAGAATATCTTGCCATCTATGCTGCAGACAGAGTCCGGACAACTGCGTCTGTCTGGTTAGGGGCGACGCTCGGTTGTGCACAGTGCCACGACCATAAGTTCGATCCTTATACCGCGGAAGATTTTTACAGTTTCGCGGCGTTTTTTGCTGATGTTGAGGGACCAGGAGTATATCCCGGTAGAAGTAAGTGGGAACCGACCGTGATGCTACCGACACCCGCGCAGAAATCGGTGCTCCAAGATATTGACGACGAATTGGCGAAATTGCAACAGGTCTTCAAGGCATCATCTCCAGGGTTGGAAGCGGAACAGAGAGAATGGGAGAACGAGGTGCTTTCGCTGCTCGATGCAACAGAAACGACCGATTTCGCGTGGATAGACGATGCCCAAGCAAACGGGGGTAGAACTGAAGGCACATGGGAATTTGTCGGTAAAAATGAGGCACCTGTTTTCAGTAAACGCTTATCGCGTCGGCAAACAGCGACACCTGAACAGATCGTCCAGCACAGTTTCCGCAGTGCAAATCGGACATTTACCTTAGCAGAGGGCGATCGGTTATTCGCTTATGTCTGGCTTGACCCCGAATCACCGCCAGAAACGGTAATGCTCCAGTGGAACGACGGCACTTGGGAGCACCGTGCATTTTGGGGTGAAGACAAAATTAACTTCGGTGAGATTGGGAGTGACACGCCTGCACATAAATCTATGGGACCGCTACCCGGAACAGCGGAATGGGTGCGTCTTGAGGTAGATCCCGCAGTTGTTGGACTGGAACCTGGAAGCGTTCTGAACGGAATGGCATTTGCGCAATTTGGGGGGACGACTTATTGGGACCTCGCTGGCATTGCGACGACTCGCGGCTCGGCGGTAAAACATACGCATACGGAGCAGGTTATTGCTGCTATTCAGGTGAATCCGTCTGTTAGGACGACGAGTCAGCGCGAACAGATTGCGGCGGAGTATCGCCGTATCACACCTGCGCTTGACGGCATTCGGAACCAGATTGCGAATTTACAGAAACAGAAAACTGACCTCGAAGCAGAGATACCCTTCTCGCTCACAACGGTATCTACGCTCCCACGGACGACCCGTGTGTTACCACGAGGCAATTGGATGGACGATTCGGGTGAGATTGTAGAACCAATGATACCGGCTTTCCTTGGGGACTTGAATATCAAAAACCGCCGTCCAAACCGCTTGGAGCTCGCGCGGTGGATAGTGTCGGCAGAAAACCCGTTGACTGCTCGTGCCTTTGTAAACCGTCTTTGGGCACTCTATTTTGGAACAGGATTGTCTCGCGTCTTGGACGACCTCGGGGCCCAAGGTGAACCGCCGATCCATCCTGAACTCCTTGATTGGCTCGCTGTAGAGTTTATGGAGAGTGGGTGGAACGTCAAACATATTGTGAAGCTCATTGTCACCTCAAGTACGTATCGCCAATCCTCGAAATCGAACGAGGTATTGGACGAAAGGGATCCTTACAACCGTCTACTTGCACGCCAATCAAATTGGCGGCTTGATGCGGAGACAGTCCGCGATAACGCCCTGCTCTTGAGTGGGCTCCTTGTTCCCAAAATCGGTGGACCGAGTGTCCGACCTTACCAACCGGTGGGTTATTATTCAAATCTCAATTTCCCTAAGCGGGTCTACGTCCACGATACAGGAGAAGACCAATATCGCCGCGGACTCTATACGCATTGGCAGCGCACGTTCCTGCATCCAAGCATGATGGCGTTTGATGCGCCAAGTCGTCAAGAGTGTACTGCTGAACGCGCCACCTCTAACACACCGATGCAAGCGTTAACACTCCTCAACGACCCAAGTTACGTTGAAGCGGCGCGTGTCTTTGCGGCGCGGATTATCCAAGAGGGCGGTGAATCGGTCACTGATCGCATCAATTGGGCATATCAATGGACGCTATCTCGTCTGCCGGAGCCAAAGGAATTGGAGATTATCACAAATCTCTATGAAAAGCATCAAGCCGAGTATACCGCTGATCTCGAGGATGCTGATGCATTAATTGCGATGGGGGACGCTCCGATAACAGAAGGCGTTGCATCTGATGAATTGGCGGCGTGGACTTCTGTGGCGCGGGTGATATTAAACTTGCACGAGACGATTACGCGATATTAGCATTGGTGTTTGGAGAAAAAATCATGCAAACAAACCTATTCACTTTACCTGTCAGTCTTGAACAGATTGCTGTCTTGATTAAACGAATGGATCCCCAAGACCGGCAACGATTGTTGGCAATGGTCCCGGAGTTAGTTACTGATGCCATCAAGCGAGAGAAGTTGCTTAAAGATGCGGATCAAACTGTTGGGGATCTCAGGCAGGAGCTTTTGGACGAACTCGGCGGACAACCGTTATCGCCTGACGAGCCTTTCTTAGGTGGATTCACACTTGGGCAATACCTTGAATTGTCTGAAGTGGAGCGAGCGAAACTTTGGGATGAATGGGGTGGAATCGATCTTGAAGACATAGAAGAAGTAGAGATTCTTCCAAATATGCTGCTTGATGATGAACAAACGACATGAAAGAACTTTAAATGCTATTTTCGGAACCCCAGTTCCAAAAACGTTGAAGTGGCGGCAGATAGAATCCCTCTTCGTAGCGTGTGGGACAAAATCCATTGAGGGAAGAGGATCGCGGGTGAGATTTGAATTGAATGGCGTTACCGCAACATTTCACCGGCCTCACAATCAAAAAGAGGCGCGTGCTTACCAAGTCAAGGACGCTCGGCGTTTTCTGGAGGAGGCAGGAATAAGTTCATGAAATATAAGGGTTATAGCGCACATATTGAGTATAGTGAAGAAGATAGATGTCTTGTTGGGCATATTGCGGGAATTACCGACATCGTCGGGTTTCATGCGGATACTGTTCCTGAACTTCAAAAGGCTTTTGAAGATGCCGTAGAGGATTATCTAGAAACGTGCGAGCGACTGAATAAACCACCGCAAAAGCCGTATTCTGGAAATCTGAGGTTGCAGATTCCTCCCGACATCCATGTAGCCATCGCAAGGGCTGCTGAAGCCAGTGGAAAGGATCTTGACCAATGGGCAACGGAAACATTCACACACGCTGTTAGTGGTGCGTCGTCTGTTCAATCAAAGACCTGAACTCAATCAGGATAAGTAATGTTTCGGGCATTCACGTTTGTCCAATGCCCCTGTTGAAAAATTACAAAACGACGAATAGGAGGTAGAGGTATCGCTATGAATATTCATGAAGAAACCAATCTGCGTCTTACAAGGCGCACATTTCTGGGGAAGACGGTGCGGGGTGTCGGGTCGCTTGCGCTTGCCTCTCTGTTGTCTCCCTCACTTATCAACGCCGCGGAAATTGAGAAGTGGCAGGGAATTATTACGACACCGCACGTGCCACCGAAGGCGAAATGCATTATTCATCTCTGCATGGCAGGGGGGCCCTCACATTTGGAGACTCTGGATTACAAGCCGAAACTCGCTGAACTCGACGGACAACCGATGCCGAAGTCTTTCACGGAAGGACAACCGATTGCGCAGCTCCAAGGGCAAGCGGATTCCCTCAAATGCCTCGGTCCGACACACGAATTCAAAAAGTTTGGAGAGTCAGGGCAGGAGATGAGTACGGCGTTTCCGCATATCGGAAGCCTCGCTGACGACATCTGTATCGTTCGTTCTCTGAAAACCGAGCAGATTAATCACGATCCAGCACACACCTTTATGAATACTGGTACTGCAATCGCTGGCAGACCGAGCATGGGGGCGTGGTTGCTCTACGGTCTCGGCAGTGAAAACGAAAACCTACCGGGCTACGTCGTGCTTATCTCTTCAGGCGGTGGTCAAGACCAACCCATCGCAACACGGCAGTGGCACAGCGGATTTCTTCCGGGGCAATTCCAAGGCGTTCAGTTCCATTCAACCGGCGATCCGGTCCACTACGTTACCAATCCTGACGGCGTAAACATGGAACAACAGCGGGATGTTGTCGATGCTGTCCAAACCCTAAACGGTATGCTTGATGAGACTGTAGACGATCCCACGATTGCGACGCGCATTAGCCAGTACGAGATGGCGTTCCGAATGCAGACGAGCGTACCAGAGTTGACTGACATCTCGGAAGAACCTCAGCACGTTCTTGATATGTATGGGGCAACGCCGGGAGACGGATCTTATGCATCAAATTGTCTGCTTGCGAGACGATTGGCGGAACGTGGTGTTCGGTTTATCCAACTTTACCATCGCGGTTGGGATCATCACGGTGGTATTGAGGACGCTATCAAGACAACCGCTGGCTATGTTGATAAGGCAACCGCTGCCCTCGTTAACGATTTGAAACAGCGCGGGATGTTAGACGAGACCTTGGTGATTTGGGGTGGCGAATTTGGACGGACCCCGATGGCACAAGGCACTGGACGCGATCACCACATCAAAGGATTCTCAATGTGGATGGCTGGTGGTGGCATTAAAGGCGGCATCAGTTACGGCAACACGGATGAATTAGGTTACAATGCCGTTGAAAATATTGTGCATGTCCACGATTTCCACGCAACAATGCTCCACCTCTTCGGGATTAACCACGAGAAACTCGTCTACCGGTTCCAAGGACGAGACTTCCGTCTCACGGATGTCCACGGACATGTCGTCCGCGATATTTTGGCTTAAGGTAGTAGACACACGCTGTGTACTGTCAACCTTAAAAAAAATAATAGGCACGCTCCGTGGATCTCAAACGGACTAATATGATTGGCATCTTCTTATGCCAATTGCATCCCAGTGGTGGTTTGGATCTCGGAACGAGAATTCGTATCCTCTGCTACCAAGCAATCGTCGATTGAATTAAAACCGTCAACCAGAATTTTAGCACAAACCTTTTATCGAACTCACGTTAGGAAGGAAATTAACCAATATGCCAAGAGAACTCATTGCACCCGCCCAAGAGCAGGTCGCTTTTCGAGAATATGAAAGTCTACCCTTGCAAGCGAATGAAATCCGGGTCAAGAGCCAGTTCGGTGCCGCCAAACACGGTTCGGAGATGGCATCATATAAGGGATATGCCGGTCCACGCGGTGGCTACGACGGCGAATATCAAATCTTTCGCGCAAACGAATCCGGGATGGTACACTATCCTTCAGGACTTGGCAACATGTGTGTTGGCGAGGTAACTGAGGTCGGTTCGGACGTTACCGATGTCAAGGTCGGAGAGAAAGTTTTTCGGCACAGCTCCTTCCGCGAGGAAAATGTTTGGGCTGCACCGGGTGTACGGAAACTTCCCGATGGTGTACCGTGGCAGGCAGCTGTCTGTCTCGACCCGACGGATTTCGCGCTCGGCGCAGTGCGCGACGGTCACGTTCGCATTGGTGATGCCGTGGCAGTCTTTGGAATGGGTGGAATTGGACTCATGGCGTTGCAGCTTGCGAAGTTGGCGGGTGCGTATCCTGTGATTGGTGTCGATCCGCTTGAGTTGCGTCGTAATGTTGCCCTCAAATGTGGTGCGGATGTGGTCATTGATCCCACGACAGAGGATGCTGGGTTGGAGATTAAAAAAGCGACTAACAAGCGTGGTGCCGATGTTTGTATTGAATACAGCGGTCACCATAGCGCGTTACAAGATGCTATCCGCGGGGTGACGTATCTGGGAACGGTTGTCGCTGGAGCGTGGCCGGGTATCTATCCAGCAGGATTGGATCTCGGTGCCGAAGCGCATTTCAACCGACCGACGATTATCTTTTCGCGCGCCTGTAGCGAACCGAATCCTGAGTATCCAAATTGGGATGAAGGCCGGCTCTTTGAAATCAGTTGGCGACTCCTTTGCGATGGCAGCCTGAAATCTGAACCCGTTGTGTGCCCTGTTGTCGATTTTGACGATCTGTTAACCGAATATCCGAAGATCGCGACGCATCCCGGAGAGAATGTAAAGTTAGGCGTTCGATTTGCATAACCAAGATTTTCAGAAAACCTGATTATTTCATCTTTGGACTTTCTATTATTTTCCTGGCGAGGTTTCCAACCTCGCCAGCTATAATGTCAAAATCGTTGCGAAACCTACCATTAATACTGATTGCATTTTAAAAGAAAATCAATATGAATAAAGAATTACCAGGGATATCTCGTCCGGGACCTACAGACACTTTGTGGAGATATTTTAGTTTTGAGAAATTTGCTATCCTCTTATCGAAAAAATCTTTGTATTTTGCAAAAGCCAATCAATTTGAAGATCCTTTTGAAGGCCATGTACCGCTGTTGATAGATAAACTGTACAAACAACACACACAGCGTTTGGGAGAAAAAGGAAGTCGGGCTGTAATAAAATTATGGGAGGAATGGCGTAAATGGGTCATGTGTTCCTGTTGGTATCATGGCGATCACGAATCAATGGCAATGTGGGAAAGGGAAAGATATAGCAGACACAATAGTGGCATAGCCATAAAAACCACCATGCAATCTTTGGAAGACAGTTTCATACATAAAGATGAAGAAGATGTGGATGTATATATAGGCAAAGTCAAGTACATTGATTATCAAAATCTTGATGTCCCTCCAGATATTCTTAATATGAACACGATATATACCCCGTTTTTCTATAAAAGAAAAGCATTTGAATCTGAGAAAGAGGTGCGGGCAATCATAGATGCTTCTCCTTATATAGAAAGGAGATTTTACAGAGTAAAAGAGGGTTTTTCTCTAACGCCTGAAGAATTTGACCTAAGAACTCTCAAAAGAAAAATGAGATATCCGAAAAGCAATGAAGATAAAGGCAAGAATCTATGTGTCTGTCTTGAGACGTTGATTGATGGGATAATTGTAGCACCAGGTGCTCCCTGTTGGATCACGAAAGCGATCAAGTCAATGGTTCAGGATTATGGATTTGATTTTGAGGTTAATCCGTCAACACTTTTAGATGAACCTTCTGAAGTGAGGAAGCGTTAATTTACTTTGTATGAATTTACACAAGAAGTAGTATAAAGAGACTCTCATGTTGAACTTAACCCCCGAAAAAAGACGACACCGCCTCCGTATGCGGCGACTGGATAAAGCATGCAAGAAGGCATCATGGAGGTTCTTTTGGAGAGATTTCAAAGAGGGATGGAAACAAGGATTTAAAGAGGCGAGGGAAAATAGCGAGAAACCACCTTGGGTTCGGAAACTGGAACGTTTTAAACCCGGAAGACCACTTTGGGATCGAAAATTGGAACGTTTTATATTTCCAACGAAAGCAATTTTAGTAGAGAAAAACAGAAACACAACTATCGAAATGGATGTGTTTGTTGAGTTCGATAAACATGATAACATTGAACGTCTTATTGGGGTAGATGACAACATTGACTACACTTATTTACTCGATGAGAAAAAGTATGGGGCATCATTAGTTGAACCCCGAACAGGACACATTATAGCCAATTCGCGCATTGTTGAACCCCGAACAGGTAGAGTTCTTTTCATCTCTTGGACTATTCGTCTTTTAAAAGTATTTATGTTTTTCATCGTCAGCGAAGCGATCTTCCCGATTCTGTGGGCTTACCATTTCTTTAAATCGTATGAAGTATGGGCGGAGGATGAAAGTGGAGGCATTGGTTTCTTGTGGTTCTCTTGGCAATTTCTCAAACTGGGATTGTATCCATTTTTACTTGCCTATTACATTATAAAGGACTGTCGGGA
Organism: Candidatus Poribacteria bacterium; assembly: GCA_028820845.1. Classification (NCBI taxonomy): domain Bacteria; phylum Candidatus Poribacteria; species Candidatus Poribacteria bacterium. The sequence continues at coordinate 37,673 of JAPPII010000116.1, read as the reverse complement.
CATCCAAGCGGATACCTCGTGGCGGTCGCTCGTTAAACGGTTATTTGAATAAATACGCATTGGCAAGGCAAATATGAAAGGATTTTTTTCAAGTCCAAAACCATTTATTGGGTAAGTTTTAGTGATATGGAAATCATGTTTGGACATACGAGAACACGATAAGAGGGTGTTTTACAAGAATTGTCCAAACCTGAGTATGTGGGTGTATACCTCAAAATTGACCAACACCCGTTTTGTGGAATTGGAAATGAGAGCATAAATTTGGAGAAATAGGAAACCATGACTGCTGGAATCATACTGGTTTTAATGGGGCTTGCATCATCCCAAATTATGGGCAACAACTTAATGGAAAGCATTGAAGTGACACCGAAAATCGAAATAGTAGAGATACCCAGCGAATTTTCTGCTTTCAGACAAATGGGTTGTGACAGATATGTCAACGTTTTCGGCGTTCACATCTTTGCAAGCCCAACGACATCTGAAGATAAACTCTCTCACGCCGCAGGTGTTTTGGCACAATACCTTGATAACGACGAAGACGGCGTTCCTGACGACACATTGGTTCTCTGTCACTTGGTGAGTCGAAATGTCTTCATCATTATGCCCGGAACAGAGGCGGAGATGGGAGAGTTGGAAGTCGATGTAATAGAAGCGGCTGGCTATCGGTTTGGTCAAGACCTATATGGCGAAGAAACCAAACCGGACTTCCTTGTTGATGGCAAAATCAATGCCCCTGATGGTGGGTATTATGACGGTGCATTAGAAGAAATTCTGCATCCTATTACACATTATGGCTATGCCAACGCTTACCCCGAAGTGTTCGGAACGAGACAGGGATCCATTTTGGCGAAGTGCATGGATGCTGCCCGTGGTGGATATTTCGAGCAAGTACCGAAAAGTGGCCCCAAAAGCGGGTATCCAGCAGAAGCTTGGTATCACTATACCGATGAAACCTGTGACTATGGTTGCATGGTCACGGAGTATATCTACTGGGCTTTGACTTCGATATTGGGGACACAGGACTTTCCGGGGCGACACGAGGCACTCGAAGTCGAATGGGAATTGAATACCAGAGAACGGGTTAAAACTGGAGATGCTGCAGTATATAAACTGCTAACAGACCCGCAGTACAGATTCCCGACCAAAGCACCAGATGGAAACTACAAACCATCAGCATTTCCTATTACAGTTGTTCCCATCATCGCCATCAAAGATGAGGATTAATGACGATAGCCAGGACACATTATTGTAGTCCTGCTGCTCGCAGCACTGTTTCTTGAACCGCGAACTCGTGTTCAAGAGAACGGTCCGGGGATTTCTTACCCCGAATGTCAGCAACAAACGCCCGAAGGCTTTCGACGTAACGCGGTCGTGCCTCCACAGGCACTGTCTGCCAACCTTTCGCATACCTGCCCCGTTCTTCATCAAGACACAATCGCAACGCTGGCGGTTCAAGCGGCTCCAGGATTGCGCTCCCGCGTGTCCCATAGACTTCCAGTCGTCTCGACTTACCTGAATCCACTTCCAACGCCGTTGATTCAAGAATCGCCAATGCTTTCGGATATTCAAGCACAGCCGCTGTATTATTCCGATACCATGGCACGTCATGTCCATCGTGCCGCGAAAAGGGTGTCACCCGTGTCGGTCGTCCTAACAGTGCCACGATTATATCGGTAAGATGACAGGCGAGGATGAACATAATACCACCGGAATGTTCACCGAGTGAGTCCCAACGTTGCCAGTGCGCATCGCTTGAAGGTCCTGATGAGATCCGCCCGCGAACGGAAAAAATTTCGCCGAGTTTGCCGGAGTGCACCCAATCAAGGATAAATTGAAAGCCTGCATTGTAGCGGAACATATAGCCGAGTTGCACGAGCAGATTTTTGTCGCGAGCGATCTCTAAGACCTCTCGAAATGCATCAAGATTATCACCCGCAGGTTTATCGAACCAAACGTGTTTGTCGTGTTCAAGAATCTCCCGTGCAAAGGTGAGATTTTGGGACACACGTCCTTGTGCTGCGACCCCAACAATCGTTTCATCTTCGAGTATCTCTTCTTTGGACGTAAACCAGTGAACGCCTTCATAGACAGGGCTTTGACCAAGGGTCTCTCGGACTTCTGAGGACGGTTCAAAGACACCGGCGAACTCAATGTCGTCACTTTCCTTCATCACGCGGGCTTTCCCTGAAGCGTGGTCGTGGGAAATACCGTATTGTGCAAGTCTCAATTTCACGTCTTTTCTCCTTACTAAAGTTTGAACAATAGCTTGTAGCATAGGAAACCGTTAACTTCCTATGCCTCCGTATTTTATCATATAACCCGTATTGAGGCATGTAAAAAGTGCGTGCGATTTTTGGGGACTTATGCTAAACTTTAGCGTATGAATTTCCCAATTCAACTCCAGTTCTACACGAAACCCGATTGCCAGCTCTGCGACGAGGCAAAAATTGTGCTGAAGAGCATTGAAACAAAAATATCTATTGCTATAGAAGAAATCGACATCACTAAAAATCTGGGGTTATTCACAAAATATAAGCATCTAATTCCTGTACTTGAGTTAGATGGGCAACGACTTTTTGTGCATCGTGCTAACTATTGGAAGTTAATAGGGCAGCTCCGGTGGCACCAGTTTCAAAGGTATTTCATCGGTAGGCGGGGTTTGTAATCCCGACACAGATCACAGAATCTAAGGAGATAAGCATGGCTTTTCCGTCTCATGGTATAACACACCGATCCACTGTAACAGGTACACGCGGAATGGCGACGAGTGCGCATCCGCTTGCGAGTCTTGCGGGTGCACGCATGTTGCTTGCTGGCGGTAATGCGTTTGATGCAGCAGTCGCAGTAGCTTCGACACTCAACGTCGTTGAGCCGTATATGTCCGGTATTGCTGGCAATGGGTATATGCTGCTCTATAGTGCAAAAGAAAAAACACACCGCGTGATAGATTATCTGGGGACTGCGCCTTACGCAGCGACGCTGGATGTCTATCCGACGCTCGAAAGCCAGCAGATTGGGGTGCGTGCCGGTATGGTCCCCGGTGGATGCGGTGGTTGGTTGGCTGCGCTGGACCGGTATGGAAGTATGTCTCGCGCAGATGTTTTCGCGCCAGCGATTGAGTTGGCAGAAAATGGATACGCCGTCACCGTCAAAAATGCGGAGTTCATGGCGGGTGCGTACCACTATTTTTCGGAGAGAGCAGCAGAGGTTATCGCTTCAAGAGGTAGAACGCCACATCCCGGTGAGGTCTTGGTGCAGAAGGACCTTGCGCAGACGTTCCGAACGGTTGCCGAAGGCGGGGCAGAAGCGTTCTATCGCGGTGAGATTGCCAAAGAAATTGTCCGTTTTTCCGAAGAGACGGGTGGGTTAATAACCGAAAAGGATTTGACCGACTTTGAGGTGCTGTGGCAGGATCCGATCTCCGTTACTTACAAAGATTACGAAGTTTATTGTCCACCGCCGCCGTGTTCGGGCTTTCAGTATCTGGAGACGCTAAATATCTTGGAGAACGATGCCCTCGGTGAACTCGGACACAATACCCCGGAATACCTCCATCTGTTGATTGAAGCGATTAAACTGGCGAGTGCGGATAGAGCCGAGCACGCACCCCGTCCGAATCCGCCGATTGAACGGTTGTTGTCTAAGGACTATGCCCGCGCGCAACGCGAGCGCATCGGCGAAGAGGCTGCAGTCAGTGGCGGTGAACGCTGGTCAAAAGATAAACTGCCGGGTGAAATCATCGCTAACGACTGGACAACTGAATGTACAACCCACTTTGATACCGCTGATGCCGAAGGCAATATCGTTGCAGTAACGCAGAGCCTTGGGCAGCCATTCGGTTCAGGGGTCATCCTCGGTTCAACGGGAATGTTCCTCAACAATTTCATGAATTGGTTTGATAGAATCCCAGAGAGTCCGAATGCTGTTGGACCGCACAAGCGGATAGAGATGTGCATGTCGCCGTGCCAAGTCTGGAAAAACGGTAACCCGTTTGCTGCGATCGGGACACCGGGAAGCCACGGTATCCTTCAGACAACGCTCCAGATGGTGTTGAATCTCATTGAGCACGGGATGAATGTCCAAGCGGCGATTGAGGCACCGCGCGTTCGGTTGATTAATCCAGGAACGCATGTGAGTGTGGAGGGACGTATCCCCGTCGCTGTCCGTGCAGCGTTGGAGGCACGTGGACATGACGTAGAGGTGCTACCCGATTGGACGGCGACCGTCGGGGGTGGTCACGGTATCGCCTTTGATACCGAAGAAGGCAGTTTTATGGGCGGTGCTGATCCGCGTCGCGATGGCTATGCCATAGGTGTCTGAAAATGGTTCATCCGAAACACATCGTTGCTGTCTCTGGATTGATAAGTCATTCTGACGGTAGAGTCTTGCTCATACGAGGTCCACGCCGTGGGTGGGAGTTTCCAGGTGGTCAAGTCGAAGAAGGCGAAAACCTTATCGAGGCATTACAACGTGAAATCCAAGAAGAAGCTGGTGTTACTACGTCAATTGGAGCACTGGTTGGTATCTACTCAAACATTAAGTTTCCTACTAAATTGGCATTTGGTTTCTTAGTGGACTACGTTTGTGGTGACTTAAGTACAAGTGAGGAGAGTTTAGAAACCGAGTGGGTTGCCCGTGATTCGGTTTTGCAACGTATATCACATCCGGCTATCTATGACCGAATGAAAGATATGCTCAATTTTTCGGGACGAGTCGTTTATCGGGTTTATACCCATAACCCGTATCAGATTTGTGAACAACGTTTTCTGTGAAGTTGTGGGGGATCCATTCATTAACTAAGATATTTTTTCAAATTTTATATCTATCATAGTATGAGTGTTGTATTTGTAGCACAAACTTTTAGTTTGTGGCTTATCATAATGTTTTTTTAAGGAGCAAACATGAAAAATTTAAGTGTTTTGAGCAAATACCTTTTTTTAGCGTTCGGACTACTTTTAATCTGTGGTTGCGACGCAATTCAGGACGTGATCCTTACCGAACCGTCAAGTGAAACAGATGCTACACCGCTTCGCGTAACGATGATATATCCCAGCGATTGCGTTGGTTCCGCGGCTTACTGTGATGCCTTCCATGTCGGTTTAAAGACTGCAGAGGCAGAACTTGGAATTGTGCTGACTGAAGTAAGCGGTAATGAAAACGATCCTGTAGCTACAGAGATGCTCCTAAGAGATGCATCACAAAATTCAGAACTTGTTTTGACAGCAGGTTATCAGATGGGAGACGTACTCGCTCGCGTGGCACCAGAATTTCCTGATATTAAATTTGCAATTTTCGACGTTGTACTTGATATTCCAAATGTGGCTTCTGTGAACTATAAATCTAACGAAGGCTCGTTTCTGGTCGGCGCAATTGCAGGTTTAAAATCGGAAAGTAACAAAATCGGCTATATCGGCGGCGCGGATGTTCCGTTGTTACACGAGTTTGAAGCAGGCTACGTGGCAGGAATTCACGCGGTCAATCCAGACGCTGAAGTCACTGTAGAATATATTAGCAAAGATGCGGCAGGTTTTTATCAACCTGAAAAGGCAAAAGAGCTCGCTTTAGGACAATATGCAAACGGGGTTGATGTGATTTACACCGCTGCCGGTGGAGCCGGTCAAGGTGTACTTGAAGCAGCGCAGGAACAACAAAAGTTCATCATTTGGGTTGACTCCAACGGTAACCATCTCGCACCGGGACTTGTCTTGACGAGTATGACAAAAGAGATTCCGACTTCTGTGCAGCGCATCGTCCAAGAAACCGTTGAAGGCAATTTTACGGCGGGTATCCGCTTATTCGGTATAGCAGATGGTGATGTCAGTTATGCCGTTGACGAACACAATCAACCGCTGCTTTCGGACGACATCGTAGATACTGTCGAATCGCTGAAAGCAAAAATCATTGCTGGCGATATTGTTGTTCCGAACGCCGTTTCGCTGCCCCGCGAATAGTCCTGATGATAACGTGAATTCGATAAAAAGGTCTTATGTGTAGCGCAAACTGTTAGTTTGCACAGGTAATGGAGAATTTTATGCTTAACCAGCATCCGTACCCAGAGTCTGAAGGTCGGCGAAGTATTGTGATTGGGATTTTGCTGACCTTAATCACCTGCAGTATCTATGGACTTTACTGGCAATACAAACAGATGGCAACGCTTAACGCTTGGCTGCGGAGAGATGAGTACTCTTTTTGGCTGTGGCTGCTGCTTTCCTTTATCACTTGCGGGATTTATGGTATCTATTATGAGTACAAAATGGCACGCGGTATCAATCAGGTACAGGCTGACAATGATATGGTATTTGATTCGAGTCTGCCAATCATCTGTGTTTTGTTAGCAATTTTCGGTATTGGTATCGCATCGCTTGCTATTCAACAGCACCAAATTAACAGACTCTACGAAGAACGAAGTTCTAATGTTTAACCGTCCTTTTCTTTCGCGTCTATTTCTTATTGGATTAGGTGTAGTTAGACTCTATACCGCAGGTGCTGAGATAGTACCTGAAGAGGTATCGCTGATTCCGTGTCTATTCCATTTAGTGACCGATGTTCCGTGCCCTGGGTGTGGGATGACGCGGGCGTGCCTTGCCATAACACAGGGACATTTCGAGGACGCGTGGCATTATCACCCATTTTCGTTTTTGATTATTGGATTGGCTATTGGGATGGCTTTTTTCCCGATACGGTTAAAGAATGTTTGGACGCGTTGTTCACCGAGCACGCGAAACTTAATTACCATTGGCGGAATTGTGCTTTGTCTCTCAGTTTGGATCCATAGATTGTGGACATAAAACACGAAGGGATTTTATTTTTATCGTGATGTGGTTAAAAACTCTAATAACTGCGTAGAACGGTTCCCTTCGCGCCAACGATCCAACCCGTATTTTTACGAAGATAAATATCCTGCAAGTTATGCCGTGCCGGTGAAGGATAACGGTGCCATGTCTTACCACTGTCTTCTGTCCGAAGGATTAGCCCTTTCTCGCCGACTGCCCATCCGCTTGTTGCATCGTGAAATGCGACATCTCGTAGGTTTTCGTTGATTGGACTTTTCTGCCGAAGCCATGTTCTTCCGCCATTCGCAGTGTGGAGGATCAGTCCATTTGTACCGACAATCCATCCGCGCGATACGTCTGTGAAATAAACACTAAATAGCGGCTGCTCGGCATGGCTTGTCTGACGCACCCATCGTTTTCCGCCATCTTGGGTATGAAGCACCTCGCCTTCTTCCCCAACAATCCACCCGCGCTCTGGATCGACAAAATGGACACCCCAGAGGTGTTTATCTGAAAGGTCTTGTATGTTTTCCCAACGACCGCCGCCGTTTTCTGTCCAAAGAACGGTTCCTTTTCCGCCAACTGCCCAACCTTCCGTTTTGCTAACGAAGTGAATGTCCAAAATACCCGGCGGTCTACTTTGACTCCGTATTTGGTGTTGGACATTCCATGTAGCCCCGCCGCTCGCGGTATAATGCACTTGTCCAATACTGACGAGCCAACCGTTATTTGGTGTTGTGAAATTAACCTGCGTCAGCGCGTCTTTGGAAATAGATGACGATTGCCAAGTCGTACCACCGTCGGTGGTAGAGAGAACCGTCCCCGCAGTGCCGACTGCCCAACCGCGCTTGGCATCCACAAAATGGACACCGTAGAGATGGGTGTCTGTACCGCTCTCAATCTGCTGCCACTCGAATTGCGCGCCATCTTCGGAGCAACCGAAGTACACGAGGCTTCCACAAAGCATAATCAGTGTGAGGTAGTTCTTTTTCTGCATTTCAGGGTCCTTTTTTCTCAAAAAAATTTTTATTGCATCTAATTGTTGGATCGTGATAAACTATAACTATTATAAGGAATCTGTAGGTGAGTTGTCAAGGGCTTTAGAGGTAGCATATTGGCGTATCATGTACATCATCGGAATTGATGGCGGTGGAACAAAAACCGTTGGCATCCTGGCGACGGAAACAGGACAATGTCTCGCAGAGGTTCAAGCGGGACCTGCAAACTATCACGTGGTTGGTGAAACAGAGACCCAGGCAGTTCTGGAAAACCTTATTGAAGAGCTTTGCGAGAAAGCCAGTGTTTCAAGAACAAGTCCGATTCGGTTTTGTTTGGGTATGGCAGGCTTAGGACGCCCTGCAGATCAAGAAGTCATTGGGCGAATCTGTGATGATCTCGGCATCCAAGACAATCGGATACTCACGCATGATGCACACATTGCTCTCGTTGGGGGAACTGAGAAGCAGGAAGGCGTAATTATTATCTCTGGGACGGGTGCTATCGCTTATGGCATCAATGCTCATGGCAAAGAAGCACGCGCAAGTGGGTGGGGGTATCTCATCGGTGATGAAGGCAGTGGTTACGACATTGCTATAAGAGGGCTTCGGGCTGTTGCTCGTGCTGCTGATGGTAGAGACGCACCAACCGAACTCACAGACCGAATCCTCAATAGGCTTGAACTGAATGAGCCGAGTGAGTTGATTCGTTGGGTACACGCTGCAAGTCGAGATGCTATAGCCCACTTGGCAGAAATTGTGTTTGACGCTGCCCGAGCAGAGGATGGCGTTGCAGGACGGATTATTGACGGTGCTGCAGATGAACTCGTTTGTGCTGCACGACGTGTAATTGAACAATTAGGACTCGGAAAGTCGTTTGATATTGTTCTCAGTGGCGGTAATCTCGTTCAGCAACCGATGTTTGTTGATAGGATCCGCCAACAGTTTGCGGAGATTCAACCAGAGGCAGCGGTGCGACTTCCAAAGCATGAACCTACTTACGGGGCAGTGTTATTGGCACAAATGAAGTTATAGTCAGAGTTGTTGTTGACGAAGGAATGCATGCAATCTACAACAGAGCAGCGGAACCCGAATTCTACCGAAATTGACCTGAAATCAATTTCAGAAATCGTCCAGATTTTCCATGAAGAGGACCGAAAAGCAGTTGCAGCAGTTGCAGCAGAGTCCGACGCAATTTCAGATGCAATTGATTTGTGTGTTACTGCGTTTCGCGCCGGTGGCAGGCTATTCTATATCGGTGCAGGCACGAGTGGTAGACTTGGGGTCTTAGATGCTTCTGAATGCCCACCGACCTTTAGCACACCTTCTGAGATGGTACAAGGGATTATTGCGGGTGGTGATGTCGCCCTGCGTCGCTCTGTGGAAGGCGAAGAAGACAGACCTGAACGTGGCGCACAAGCTATCAGGGAACGTCAACTCACACCGCAAGATGTACTCGTCGGAATTGCAAGTAGTGGACGCACACCTTATGTCATCGGGGCTTTGAAGGAGGCTCACGCTATCGGCGCAACGACGATATTTTTGTGCTGTGTTCAACCGCCTGAGCAACTTAAAAAGTGGGTGACGCATTTCGTTGCACCGATTGTCGGTCCCGAAATCATTACAGGTTCGACGCGTTTGAAAGCAGGGACAGCCACAAAACTCGTCTTGAACATGCTGACGACGGTTTCTATGATAAAGTTAGGCAAAGTCTACGACAATCTGATGATAGATGTCCACGCTTCTAATACCAAGTTAGTTGAACGGAGTATACGGATCGTCCAAGCTGTCACTGGCGTTGATGCTGCGGTAGCTGAAGCGACGTTAGTACAGGCAGGTGGCCGGGCGAAGTTGGCTATTGTAATGCTTGCAGAAGGGGTGAATTCTACAGACGCAGACATCCTATTAGAAAGGCACGCTGGATTTCTCAGAAAAATTGTTGATAAAGAACACTAATCTATTCTTAGCAGACGCTGTGGCGCGCGGCTTGCAAGTGCGTCTAAAGAGGATAAACGCGCAATTTATAAGGAGAACTGTATGGATACGAAGGATACAAAAGTTGGGCTTGCCAAAACCGGTAGGCGACGCGCTAACGTTTTTGAGGCACTCGACAATATACGTGAAGTGCTTACACCGAAAGTCCGTGAACAGGTGCTGTTGAAACCGAATTTTCTCTCCAGTACAAATCAATTGGCTTCGTCGCACCCAGATGCGATACGCGGCGCACTTGATTTCCTACTGAGTACCCCGCAACCCCCGAAAGAGGTGATTATCGCCGAAGGTGCTAATGAGAAATTTTCGGGTGAGGCGTTCCAGATTTTCGGCTATGAAGCACTCCAAGCCGAGTATGATCTCCCAATCCGACTCGTGGATTTACATCAAGAGACCGAGTGGGTAAAAACGAAGGTGTTTCTTGCTGAGCGCAATGAAAATACCGTCCGGATGCCGAAAATCGTACTGGATTGCCCCTGCACAATCTCTGTCGCTATCGCTAAAACGCATGATGCGGGTATTGTGACACTTGCTATGAAGAATATGATTATGGGTACCTTGCACAAGGAAGATCGGATTAAAATGCACGGCTACCACAGTCATGCAGATCGTGTGCTTCCGCGCGAAGCACAGACGCTGAATATCAACCTCCTTCGCCTCTCACGCTACCTTAAGCCTGATATTGCTATCGTTGATGGCACCGTTGGGCTACAAGGCAATGGACCCGGCGGCACCGATTCTGTTCCACTTGGTGTCGCAATTGCGAGTGATGATGTGTTCGCAGCGGACGCTGTCACAACGAAGGCAATGGGGTTTGAACCATTAGAGATTGGACTCTTTCATTACGCTAATGAAATGGGATACGGCGTTGCGGATTTGAGCAAAATTGATGTCGTTGGACCTGCAGTTGAAACGGTCGCGACATCTTTTAAGCCCCATGAAACCGCTGAACTTCAGTTCCAGTGGCAGGAAACGAATCCTGCAGAATATCTCGCTGCAGACTAACCAGTCCGCAAACTGTTCGTTTGTGCAGTTTTATCGGTAATGGTAGCCTGCAACAACGGCGCAGGCGGATATACGTCGATTAACGTTATTTAACCAATTCACCTGAACGAACCGCAAGGTAAACTTAAAAAATGAAACGCTTCTATAATGTACTTATTCTGTTTTCAATGCTCCTCACTACACCTGCATGGGCATGGTGGGGCGGCGGGCACGATATCCTCACACAGGCGGCTGTCAAGGCGGTTCCAGAAGAGATGCCTGAATTCTTTCGAGCTGCCGAAAAAATGATTGCCCACTGCGCCTATGATCCTGATATATCAAAAGAGCGTGGCACACCGCACGCACGACAGGCTGAATACGGCGAACACTATGTGGATATAGAACTGTTCGGAGAGCACCCGATTCCTGACGGACGTGAGGCGCATATTAAGTTGTGCGCAGAACTCGGGCTTGCGCCACGAGCGGTCGGCACACTGCCTTATGCATTGGCGGAATGGACAGAACGGCTCGCCGTCGCTTTCGCGGAGTATCGTAAATGGCCCGATAATCCGATGATTCAGAACAAATGTTTCCTCTATGCCGGGTTCCTTTCACACTATGCACAGGATATGTGTCAGCCGTTGCACCTGACAATTCATTTCAACGGTATTGTTCAGGAAGACGGGACACGCTTGCATGCGGGTATCCATGAGAAGGTTGATTCGGCAGTTGAGATGTTGAAACTCGATCCCACAGAACTGGCGAAAGCACAAGAGGTTGAAGCGGTTGGCGACTTAATGCCAGCCATAATAGAACAGATTAAAGCAGGACACGGTTTGGTTGATAGCGTTTATGCACTCGCGGCAGACTTTCAGAACCTGAAGAATCCATCACCTCCGGTGGTTGATTTCACCAATGAACGGGCACGCGAGGCTGTACGCTGGACCGCATCGCTCTATTTAACTGCGTGGAAACTTTCTGAGAACATTAAACTGCCCGGTTGGCTTGACCGTGCACAAAATGCTGAAGAATAGGCTAATCGTCAGTTATTCTAAGCGCCTCTTTGGTAATAAACTGTCCAAACGTGCAGCATCCTAAGATGTCGCTGCTTGTTAAAGAGATCCTCTTTATCTGACTACTGACAACCGACAACTGATAACTACCAAAAAAGGAGAAATAACTTTGTTACAACAGTGGAAACCTGATCCGACTTTTTACCCATCACCCAAAATGGCGATTGAGGCACCCACGGAAGAACTCGCTTATGTCGCTGCACCGCGGGACGATGGTAAACCCGATACTATGTGCGTTGTTGATCTCAACGAGGCATCTGGTACCTATGGTCAGATTATCAATAAATTAGAGCTCGGCGTTCGGGACGAGATCCACCACTTTGGCTGGAACGCATGTAGTGCAGCACTCTGTCCCTACGCGCCACACCCTTATGTAGAACGCCGCTATCTCGTCGTGCCAGCACTACGGGGTTCTCATATCTATATCCTTGATGTGAAAGAGGATCCGAAGTCCCCGAAACTCATTAAGACTTTGACAGCTGACGAAGTTGAAGAACGATCTGGATATACGCGTCCGCATACGGTACATTGTGGACCCGAAGGTATCTATATTAGTGCTCTCGCTTCGGCAGGCTCTGAAGAGGGACCCGGCGGCATCTTCCTCATGGATCACTACAACTTCAATATCCTTGGACAATGGGAAGTTGAACGCGGCTCCCAATCCCTCTCTTACGATTTCTGGTGGCACTTGGGGTATGACATCGCTGTTACCAGTGAGTGGGGATATCCGGCAATGATTGAAAATGGTGTGAGCCTTGAAGATTTAGGCGCACGCAAGTTCGGACATAAAATCCATATCTGGGATATTCGACACCGTAAGAACATCCAAACCTTGGATTTAGGCGACGACTACCAGATGATCTTGGAACTGCGTCCTGCGCACGATCCAACCAAAGCTTATGGGTTTGTCAATGCCGTGTTGAATATGAATGACCTCTCCAGCTCGATCTGGACCTGGTATAAAGATGGCGACGATTGGGGCATTCAAAAGATTATTGATATTCCCGCACAAGCCCCTGAAAATCCTGATGATTTACCGCCAGCCTTAAAGGATATCGGAATGATTCCGCCACTGGTTACGGATCATATCCTTTCGTTGGACGATCGGTTCCTGTATGTCTCTTGTTGGGGCACCGGGGAGTTATTGCAATACGATGTCTCTGATCCGTTCAACCCGAAGCATACCGGCACCGTCGAAATAGGGGGTATTACAAAATCTCATCCGCATCCGGCAGCTGGACCTGTCAGCGGCGGACCACAGATGGTTGAGTTGAGTCGCGATGGCAAACGCCTCTATTTCACGAATTCGCTTTACGTCGCCTGGGACAATCAGTTCTACCCAGATGGCGCAAATGGATGGATGGTAAAGGCGGATATAAACCCCGACGGCGGCCTTGAATTAGATCCTAACTTCTTTGTAGGTTTCGGCGATAGTCGCGCCCATCAGATTCGCTTGCAAGGTGGCGATAGCTCATCTGATACCTTCTGTTATTCGTAAGGATTAATGGTATTTCCGAAGAGGCATGCCGCTGGCGTGGTTTTCGACTTCGCGTTCAAAGCGCGCATGCCATTACTATGCTGTTCTGAAAGAGGGTGTGCAGGTTCTCTTGCAGCACCCTCATATTATCGGTAGAAAGATATTTTATGGACGCTATTTCATGGGTAGGCTACATTAGCCTCGGTGTATTTCACGGTATTAATCCGGGGATGGGATGGCTTTTTGCGGTTGCACTCGGTATGCAGGAGAAACGAAGAAGCGCTGTTATCGGTGCACTTTTCCCAATGGCACTCGGACACGCGGTTTCGATCGGGGTCGTGGTACTGATAATCGCTTTGGCACAGCAGCAAATACCGGAGAAGGTGCTTGGCACCGCTTGTGCGGTTGTACTGTTCGGTTTTGGGCTATATAAGTTGTTCCGGGCAAGGCATCCGAAATGGGTCGGGATGCGTGTTAACTTCAAGGACTTAACAATCTGGTCTTTCCTAATGGCTTCGGCGCACGGCGCAGGTTTGATGCTCGCACCGCTTTTGTTAAGGATGCCGATGGCATCGGCACATTCTGGACATACCCACCACGCATCGGCAACTATGACGGATAGTGCTACGCTGTTATTATCCGCTGTCGGCGTGCATACCCTCAGTTTTTTCGTTGTGACGGGAATTGTGGCGGTTGTCGTTTACGAGGTAGTAGGTTTGGCACTGCTTCGTAAGGCATGGTTTAATCTTGATATGTTGTGGTCTATTGCTTTGATGATTGCGGGTATTGTCACGGCTGGCATGCTTTACTGGGGGCATTAGGCAAGTGTGGATTTGAATTATCCTTAATCTGCTCAGGGAGCAATTCAACACTGAATTTATCGTGTAATGCTTGCATATCGGCGAAATCTGTGTCTTGCAATGGATATCCGGTGTGCGAGCGGACTTGATAATCTACTGAGAGGCATCGTGCCTCCCGTCCTCCAATGTAACCCACAGCATTCAACTCCAATTCAGAAATAATCCAGTCGATTTCCCCAGGACCGTAGACTGCTCCACCGTCTTCGGTCCGTTCAACTACATGAAAGTCAATCATTCCATGTGTTTGATGCCCCATCACGAAGTTTCGATCCGTGCGATCATCCGTGTGGATGTCAACAAAGCCGTGCGCGAAGAGTGCTTCGGTCAGGACTGCTGAATCTTCCCATGGGATGATAATGTCCAAATCTTGGTGATTTCGAGTCTGTGCACCTAATAAAGCATCGACACCCCATCCCCCATCAATCCAGACTTGGATACCGAGTTCATCAAAAAGATTGAGGAACCAATGAACCTTGTCAACGGTCATAGTCAGATTTTCATCAAGCAACACGCGCATCTGCAACCTCTAATGTCAGAGCATCTCCAGCGCAGCTTCATATCTGTCTCTGACCAACTCTTGAACGTCCGATCGTAGTTTCTGCCAACTTCGTTGCAGTTTTGCCTTGACCCACGCGCTACCTTCATCAATTCCCATTCCATTATGAACATAAGCCAGGTATAGCAGCGAAGGAACACCCTGAATATGGGACATCGCATCGGCATTTGCAAGACATGCTCCCTCTGCACTTCGATGTTCCGTTATGACACTCCCCCGGTGTGTCGCGATAGCCTCTTTGACGGATCCTATTTTTTCTTCTGGATAGCCGAAACCTTTAAGGAGTTTCTCGGCTTCAATGGGACCTTGGATATGGTGATCGGCGTAGAGTGCTTCATCCTTTATGCTGGCGTAATCGTGGAGTAACGCCGCGAATTCCACAATTTCGGGATCAGCATCAAAACGTGGGGCAAGTTGTTTCGCGTTTTCAATGACTTGTAGGATATGGTGGGTCCAAATGTCGTAACCAAAGATATTTGTATCGGCAGCACACGCTTGTTCGACAATCTGATCAATTTCGTTTTTCAAAGTTTCAATCATGTCATGTCAAGAGTTTCTGTTTTCTTTTCACCTATATTTAATAGACCTTGCTGCGGTGCCTAATTCGGGACACATTAATTACCTTGGTCCGCCTATCAAAAGTATAGAGAATACGATAATGTTTGGCAACCTTTAAACTGAACTTTCCTTTATGTTCACCTCGGAGTGCTTTGTGTGGTCGCTGATCGCACGTTTCACATAGCTGAGTCAAGTGATTACGGACCCGCCTGCGGATTGCCGCATCCAGATGGCGCAAATCCGATCTTGCGTCTGCACTGAGTTCTAATGTGTACACAACTATTCTCCCTCAAACTCTTTAAAAACCTCCTCAAGTGAATATGTTTTACCGCCTGCTTTGAGATATTCATCCACCTTGTTTAATTCTGCTGCGCACGCTGGGTTTATCTCTAACCCCTCATCCGGGTCGTAATGATAATCTTCCAAGGCGAGTTCCAAGAGTTCATAAGCCACGAAAAACTCCCGAAATGCAGCATCCAATTGTGCTGTTGAAGTATCCTTTTTAAGCAACGCTGCAAGTCGACCCCGCGAGGCGAAAATATCTTGAGTGACAAGCAGGTGTAACAGTTCGCGAAATTCAGCCGGAGGCAACTCGACAATTTTCTTCTTTGGCAAAGGATCGCTATCTAAGTAGATTCCCATCCGTCTGAAGATGCGCTGTTCAAGCGTTGTTTTGCGATTAGCAAGGATATATTCGCGCTGTCGCTTTAGTTTTTTGGCAAGTAGCGTGTGTGGATCTAATCCGTTGAGGGGATCTTCTTCGTATTCTTCAAACCAAAACCCCAAATCTTCAGTATCACCGTGGAAATGAAAGAATTCTGCTTTTAGTGCCTCCTGAGAACTATTTTTCACCAATAGCGCAGCGAGCCGTTCTCTCGATTTGAAGAGTTCCTCGTTGACGAGTATGCGTAGAAACTCGCGGAACTCAATAGAGTTCATCTCTGTAATTTTTTTTATGGTCATTCTTTCCTATTCCTATATTAATGTGGAATTGCATAATGAATTCAACTCGTTTCCAATAGTATTAAGAATACCACATAACTGGAGTTGCGACAACGCAAAAATTAGATTGCGAGCGATATGAGACGTTTTTGATATCCCAAAACTCAAAACGAAAAATTTGCCTTTTTTCTCCACCTGTGCTATAATTGCTTTTCAGTAATACAGAAAATTTTGATCCAACTTCTCAATATGGGCTTAAAAGGAATGTCCCTACATCAAAAGACTCGCGCTGGACTAAGAAGGAGAACCTTAATTTGATAAATCTATATGGAGCAACGTATGACAGAATACAACTACTTCGCCATGTTGGAGATGTGTCGCAAATCGCCCACGCCAAGACATATCAACTGACGGATGGCAATGAAAAGGGTGTAGAGGCGATTGACTTCCGAACCGGAAGCGGTCTCAATTTTACTGTGCTGCCGAGCCGTGGGTTAGACATCTCTTACGCCGACTATCAAGGTGTTCCACTCTGTTGGCGTTCAAGTACGGGTGATGTCAATCCTGCATATTACGAACCTGAGGGGATCGGTTGGTTGCGCAGTTTCTACGGCGGTCTACTGACAACCTGTGGGATGCGGCAAGTCGGCGTGCCGGGTGAGGATGACGAGGAAGCGTTAGGACTTCACGGTAGAGTTTCCAATATCCCGGCGAAAAACGTTTGGGTTGACAGCCGATGGGAAGGACACCGTTATATGTTGTGGGCGCAAGGCAAGGTTAAAGAGACCGCAGCTTTGGGCGAACATCTCTCCCGCACACGTAGAATCTGGACCGAACTCGGCTCCCATACGTTGCATATTGAGGATATTGTTGAAAACTTGGGATACCAAGATTCGCCGCACATGTATCTCTTCCATATTAACATTGGGTTTCCGATCCTCACCCAAGACAGCGAACTAATTGCCCCGTCCTCGCAGGTCACACCGCGAGATGAAACGGCGGCTGCAGACTTGAATAACTATAACCTCTGTGAACCCCCAACTGTTGACTTTCAAGAACAGGCTTTCTATCACGAAATGGAACCCGACGTTGATAATCACATCCGTGTTGCTCTCGTGAATCGCAGTTTTAACAATGGACAAGGTATCGGTGTATCGGTACGTTATCATAAAACACAATTTCCAAACTTCGTTCAGTGGAAAATGTGTGGTGAAGGCACCTATGTTATGGGCTTAGAACCCTCAAACTGTGGGGTAGAAGGTCGAGCAAAGGAGCGCGAACGCGGGACCCTACAGTATATTGAACCCGGTGGACGGAGACACTATGAAGTCGAAATCGGCGTGCTAACTTCCAACGAAGAAATTGATGAGTTCCAAGAGAAAATCGCAAAAACTCAAAATTAACGCTACTCATTTTCAATGGAAACGACAATGTAAAAGGAAAAATCAATGAAAAACTATTTGCCCTTACACATAATAGCATTGCTATTACTGACAACGTTCGCGTTCATCGGTTGTAGCGCGAAAGAGACGGCACCGCCGGACACCGCGGAGATACCTTTGACCCAGGAACCTGTGGAGACAGAGGAATCGCTCTCTCCTGAGGCGGAGATGACAGAGAAACCGCAAGCCCCTGAAGCTGATGCGGATGACGAATCACATTCTCCTGAAGCAGAGATGGCAGAGAAACCGCAGGCACCGGAACAAGAAACACTGCAAGAAACTGAACCTGAAGAGACAATGCCAACAGTGGAGATTCCAAGTGACAGTGTCCTGCATCTGATCCCGGAGTCCACTTTAGGAGTCATTTATTGTCCCAGCCTGACTGAATTGGATAATCGGATTAACATGTTAGCAACCGACTTGCTGCCCACGGCGGAGCCACCAGAGGTCCTCGCCGGAATTTTGGCGGACGTTTTCGGTGCTGGATTTGAAAATCTTGCTGAATTAGAGCAAATTGGGTTGGATCTGAACCAAGACTTTGCAATCTTCATGACTTCTTTAAAACCGCCGGATCTCTCTGCAACCGTACATCTCACGGATCCTGCTGCCATGAAGCAGGTGATTGATGCAGAGAGCGAAGGAACCGCGCCCATAAAATATAACGGTGTAACCTATTGGAATGCAGCCGGTGGCGGCGGGAGTTTCGCTATCATAGATAATGTCCTCGTTTTTACCCGATCCCCTGATGTCTGTGAAAGCGTGATTGATGCCTATAAGAAAACAAATCCCTCTATTACAACCAAGCCAAATTACAATTCATTCCTCACCGATGTTGCCGAAGGGGGCGCGCAACTCGCGATCCATTTTGATCTTGAATCAGTTATACCGGGTGTAACGGCTTCGCTTAACGCAGGATTGGAATCCGCGATAGATGATCTGGAGAGCGATCCTTCTGTAATGGCAGCCATCCCATTTTTTAACCTCATGTTCGACGCTGCTATAGATGTACTGAGCCAATTACAATCTCTAAGCGCGACGCTTGAAGTGGAAGGCACTGATGTGCAAATCGATCAGCTCCTGAAATTCAAAACGGGTAGTAAGATTCAAAACACACTCAAAGAGATGGATCCTCACCAATTAGCACTTCTTGACAGGCTTCCAAAGCAAGCCTTTGTGAATGGAGGGTTTCAAAGTAACCCCGAATTCCTGGCTGAAATGGGGATATTCTGGTTACGAATGCTCGCAGCAGATGCCGCTGAACAGTCGGAGTTACTCAAGACGGTTATTGAACAAATTGAGGGCTTTTACGATGCTCTCGCCGACGAATGGGCTTTTACCATGAATTATAGCGATAGTCTCCTTCCGGATTATCTGATTATCTACGAACTGAAGAATGAACAGCAGGCGAGAACCTATATGGAAAAGACTTTCCTTGAACAACTCCAAAATACAGTGAAACTTATACAAGACACAGTCGGCGATATGCCGCAATTGAATATGTATGACGGTGCGCATTTGGATACACCGATGACGCATAACGGCATTGAGATTAAGACGTTCGTCTTCCCTAATTTCAACACTGTTTTTGAGGACATACCAGCCCCTACTTCCAGCATGATGCCGCAGGAATGGAAATGGTCCTATGCATTTCATGAGAACCACCTCCTTCTTGCCATCGGAGGACCTGAACTCATTAAGACAGCATTGGATCGGCAGACGGGTGAGACACTGGCTGAAAATCTAAGTTATCAGAAACTCATTGGAATGTTGGGTACTGACAATAACCTACTTTTAGCAGTTTCGCCAATGACTGCTGCTAAAAGTTTCTTACCCATCCTGGCGAAAGCGGATCCCGATGCTGCTGCGCCGATGCAAATGTTGTCCGGAATGCTTATGAATATGCCCGAGACTTATAGTATTGGGTTTTCTGCTAAAGCCGAGGCGCATGGCATTGACACCAAACTCTTACTCACTCTTGGCGACTTTAAGCAACTCATCCAAATGATGGCAATGGTAATGCAGAGCACTGGACAGATGCAGTAAGTCCCTTTCTAACTCGCCACAAAGTTTGTGGCGAATTTTTTATTGCATTTTTTTTCTTTAATGCTATTATCAGTATAATGTGGGCAATTCATCAAGCTGACAACTTAGAATATCACAGTGGATAGATTATGTTGTCAACCAATTGAACAAAAGGATTTCGTGCCTTAGGGCATGGGAGGTTATGAAAGTGTTTACGAACAACTATAAATATCGGCATTCAATCTGCTTCAGCATTATGTTCTTACTAATTTTCTCCTTATTCGTGAATGCTGATACTACTGAAGAGACAGCAGAAGTTGCTGAGGTGTTGGAACCGAAAAAAAGTCCTATAAAAATTGGCGGCGCAATGCGCGTTAATTACGCCTACGGTGCCTATGGTGATGAAGAAAATCCTCACCCCCGCGGTGAGAAAATCGGTGATGTGGATCTCGAAATATTCCGACTCAATGCTGATTTGGACTATAATAACATCACTGGCCGGCTTGAATACCGATGGTATGATGGTTACAGCATGATACACACCGGATGGCTGGGGTATAACCTGGGCAATGCAGGAACAGTGAAAGCAGGCGTTGTGCGGGTCCCTTTCGGTCCGACAGCCTACGGGATTTCTACGAGTTGGTTTTTTGACCAGCATTTTTATGTAGGGCTCGCCGACGACATGGATTTAGGCATCACGTGGAGTGATACCTTTGATAAACTAACACTTGATGTCGGTTACTTTTTGATGCCCGAACCTCAACTGGTATCGTATGGCAGTTTAGCGAGTTCACGATACAGTTATGATATCGTGAAGTGGGAGGAAAACGCCGATGCAAAGGGGACTGTCGAATGGGGCGCGGGTGAAAATGGATTCGATGAGCAACATCAAGTCAACCTCCGCGCAATCTACGCAATGGAGAATATAGGAGATTTCGGTGTCTCCCTCCAATACGGGTTGTTGAGTGGAACAAATGTCGGGGATGACGATAGTGGAAACCATTATGCACTCTCCGCACATGCGAAAAACACGTTCGCCGATTTTACCCTCTTTTCGCAATTTTCTTATTACGCGCATAATATTGCCGATGAAACGCCTTGGGGCACCGGGGACCTGATTCCGATGGGGGCTTACAATTTCGCCTGGCCCATCGCTGCTAAAGGGTTGATACCTGGACTCTCACTTCGGTACGGCGGGATAGATACTTCGGGTATCTCATGGATTGATAGTGTCACACCTTATGCGGAATGGAGCACTATCCTCAAAACCGTAGATGACTATAACGCCAGTACCCTTGTGACACTCGGTGCAAGCTGGACGATCTTAGGCGCGCTCTATGTGTATAGTGATCTCGCACTTTCTGATGGTAACTTCTTCGTTGGGAACGTGGGAGATGACTACGGAAATATCCTTACAGGGGTTAATCACGTGGGTGCCAACGGAAATAATAGTTGGCATTGGCGACTTAATTTCAACTTTGGTTATTATTTCTAATCGGCTACGACGCTACTTTCCACTGTAGGTGTGCTGTTTCAGCGCACTTTACACCGTGCGCGGTTGAAAACCGCCAAATCAACTCTAATAATAAGGAGAATTTGAAAATGCACGAAGATGGACAACAATTCCAGAGCAACACCAAGCTATTTGGGCTAACCCCGGTATTTCTCGTTTCCGCAATCACCATCGTCATTTTTGTCCTCGGGTCCCTCATATTCCGAGAAGGAGCAACAAGCCTTTTCGGAGCGACTCGCACATGGCTCACGACAAACTTTGATTGGTGGTTCATGGACATCGTCAACCTGCTTGTGATATTCTGTCTATTCCTGGTTGTGTCCCCGCTCGGCAAGGTGCGTATCGGTGGGCGCGAGGCTGTCCCCGAATACTCTAATCTCACATGGTTCGCCATGCTCTTCGCAGCCGGTATTGGTATCGGTCTCCTATTCTTCGGGGTCTTGGAGCCTGTTCAACACTTTATGAGCCCACCGCTCGGAGGTGAAGCGAAAACCGACGCTGCGCTCGGTATCGCTGCGACGACCTTTCACTGGGGCGTACACGGTTGGGCAGTCTACGGAATCGTCGGACTTGCCCTGGCATTTTTCGCCTACAACCGGGGGTTGCCATTGACTATCCGGTCGGCGTTCTACCCCCTCCTCGGGGATCGGATATGGGGTTGGCCGGGACATGTCATAGACACACTCGCTGTTTTCGCAAGTTTGTTCGGTCTCGCAACCTCGCTCGGCTTAGGTGCACAGCAGGTGACCGCTGGCCTCAACTACCTCTTTGAAATTCCTGCGACCAACACCACCATGGTCGTGCTGATAGTCGTCATAACTGGCGGTGCACTCGTCTCCGTGTTGACAGGGTTGGATGTCGGCATCAAACGCCTCAGCCAGTTCAACGTGATCCTCGCGTTTTTTCTTCTGCTCTTCGTCCTTCTTGTTGGTCCGAAAATCGCCATCCTCAAAGGTATATTCACCGGCCTCACTGAATATATTTCCAAGGTAAGACCGCTCAGCAATTGGCTCGGCCGCGAAGACACGGGATTTCTGCACGGTTGGACAACGTTCTATTGGGCGTGGTGGATCGCCTGGGCACCCTTTGTAGGCACCTTCATCGCCCGAATTTCAAAGGGACGGACGGTTCGCGAGTTCGTCATCGGTGTGCTGCTCCTACCAACACTGTTATGCTTAGTGTGGTTCAGTGTCTTTGGCGGCACTGCTATTGATCAGTTCACGAGCGATGGCTACACGGGTGTGACGGAAACTGTTGAAGCGTATAAACCGGAACTCTCATTGTTCAAAATGCTTGACCGATTGCCAATGACAACCTTAGTGTCTTCTATCGCGATGCTGTTGACAATCATCTTCTTTGTTACTTCGTCCGATTCTGGTTCTCTCGTCATTGATACCATTACGGCGGGTGGTAAGTTTGACGCACCTGTCTCTCACCGAGTGTTCTGGTGCTCGGCGGAGGGTGCTGTTGCCATCGTGCTGTTACTTGGTGGAGGTCTGAGCTCGTTGCAGGCAGCCTCCCTCGTGACAGGCTTTCCGTTCGCTATTGTCTTATTGGGCATGGCAGCTTGTGTGTGGATGGGACTCCGTGACGAAGTGCGACAGTCTGAATAGCAATTGACTGTTCGCAGCGGGCAGTCGGAAGAAGGGCATCGGTAGTCGGTTCAGAGGTTTTGATTCAGTCAAATATCTCTGAGCCAACTGCCGACAGCCGAAAGCCAATAGATATGAACACAGCAGAACTTGAATTTGAAAGACCATTCATCGAATTGGAACGGCACCTCACACAATTGGAAGTCTTCGCAGAAACACATCCTGAGTTAGACCTGAAAGAGGGGATGGATGCGCTAAAGCAGAATGCGGATACGCTTACAAAGCGAACGTTCCAAAAATTGAGCCGATGGGATAAAGTGCGCTTGGCGCGCCATGCACAACGCCCGCAAGCTCCTTTCTATATCGACGCACTTCTTGATGAACCTACCGAACTTCATAGCGATAAATTATACGGCGACGACCGCGCCCTCATCGGCGGATTGGCATGGTTCGATGGACAACCGCTTGTTTATCTTGCACAGCAGAAGGGGACGAACCTTGAAGAGCGCCAGGAGATGAATTTCGGTTACACACACCCGGAAGGCTATCGCAAGGCGAGACGGTTAATGCAGCTGGCGAATAAGTTCAACCGGCCCTTACTCTGTTTTGTGGATACACCGGGAGCACACTTTGATCTCCGTTCCGAGGAATACGGGCAAGCAATGGCGATCGCTGAAAATCTCGCTGAGATGATGGCACTGCGCGTTCCGATTCTCGTCGTTATTATCGGTGAAGGTGGCAGTGGTGGTGCGCTCGCAATTGCGGTCGGCAATCGCGTATTGATGATGGAGTACGCCGTCTACTGTGTCGCGCCCCCTGAAGCCTGTAGCGGTATCGTATGGAAAGACAAAGGTGAACGCGCACCAGAAGCGACCGAGGGCTATAAACCGACTGCCCCGGATCTGCTCAAGTTAGGTATCATTGACCAAGTTATCCGTGAACCCCTCGGTGGGGCACACAGGGATCCCGAAGCCGCGGCGCGCAGCGTTAGGCGCGCTATACGTAGGCATCTCACCGAATTGATGCAGATGACACCCCAACAACTCATCCAACAGAGACATGAACGTTATCGCCACATCGGGCTTTATGGCGAAGATTCTGCTTGAGGAATGAATGCAAGCGACATGAAGATCCGAACAATTACGACAGGCATTCCGCTCCCTTTTGCGCCGTATCAACTCGAGCGCGCTGCGAAGTTTAACGCCGCCGCCCAAACCTATTTTGAAGCGAACGGTTACGAGGTACAAACAACACGTGTCAGTTCCCAAATCTGGGATGAGGCGCGGGATATAGATGCAATTCTTAGATTAGATATCCAAGCCCAAGCGTTCGGAATTGACTTCCTTAACTTGGGGACAATCCTGCCCGGAAAACGATCCACAAAAACGCATCTTGACCATGTTGCCGATGTGATTATCCAAAGTGAGGTCCTCTTTGCGACTGTTACCCTCACAACACAATCCGGAGATGTCGCATCGGAGATCACTGAAAGCACAGCAGACATCATTCAACAGATAGCACACCAAACCAACGCTGGCTACGGGAACCTCCGCTTTGCAGCGTTGATGAACTGCCCACCGAATACCCCCTTCTTTCCAGCAGCATATTGGCAAGACACTCGAACGAACTTCGGCATCGGATGGCAGGCGGCGGATTTAGTCAATCAAGCGTTCACGGGTGCCCAAAATTTAGAGACGGCACTGCAAAGCCTGAAAATTCTAATGGAAATGGAAGGTCAAAAAATCGTCGCGCTCGCAGAAACGCTTGCACAGGAGTGGGGCATAAAGTTTGTCGGTATAGATGTTTCCCCTGCCCCGATGGGTGATGAAAGCATCGCTTATGCAATGGAGCAACAACTCCGTGGTTATTTCGGTGAACGCGGTACGCTAACGGTCGCTGCTGGTTTGACACGGACACTCCGATCCCTCGACCTACCTCTCTGCGGTTATTCTGGGTTAATGCTCCCCGTCCTTGAAGATGTCGGATTGGGAGCGCGCAGCGAATCAGGCTATTTTAACCTCGACAGTCTCCTCCTCTATTCTACTGTTTGCGGCACGGGATTGGATACAATTCCTATACCCGGGGACGCTTCAAACGCTCAGCTTGCCGCCATCCTCACTGATGTTGCGACCCTCTCTATTCAACTCGCTAAGCCTTTATCCGTTCGTCTTTTTCCGGTTCCGGGACGTAAGGCGGGTGACATGACCCACTTCCAGTCTCCATATCTGACAAATACGAAAGTAATGCAAATATAGCGGTAAATCCGCTGTTCTGATTTTTTCGTTGCCAATTGTAACAGCTTTTGATAAGATGATGCGAACAGAAATCCCTCAAGACTTTTTATTTCGCACGGTATAATCGGTAAAAGGAACAACTATGTCTGACAAACCCCATGTGCTTTTAATTTCAACAGACCATTGGCCCAACTCGCTGTTGGGTGTCAGTGGACACCCCGCTATCCAAACACCGACGTTGGACACGCTCGCTCGCGCTGGCACGCGTTTTACACGTGGGTACAGCGAATGTCCTGTCTGTGTTCCAGCGCGAAAGACGTTAATGACGGGAACAACGCCGCGGACCCACAAAGATCGGGTCTTTAACGATCAACAAGGGCTAAATGGACTCCCGACTATTGCCCAAACCTTTCGGGATGCCGGGTATCAGGCGTATGCTGTTGGCAAACTCCATGTCTACCCGCAACGCGATCGGATCGGGTTCGACGATGTGATATTGGGTGAGGAGGGTAGACTCCAATACGGTGCAATTGACGATTATGAGTTGTTCCTTGGCGATAGGGGTTATGCCGGTCAGCAATTCGCACACGGTATGTGTAACAACGATTATCTTAACCGACCTTGGCACTTGCCTGAGGATTGCCACGTCACGAACTGGAGTACACGGCAGATGGTGCGGATGATTAAACGCCGCGATCCAACTCGTCCCGGATTCTGGTACCTCTCGTATTGCCATCCACATCCGCCACTGGCACCGCTCCAATGCTACATGGATATGTATCGCGATATTGACGTAGACATGCCCTATTACGGCGACTGGGCGAAGCAGACTGAGGGGCTGCCCTTACCCATAAAAGGACGGCAGAAACAGGACGAACACTTTACAGAAGATCAGATCCGTTCGGCACGCCAAGCGTTTTATGCCCTCTGTACGCATATTGACCATCAGCTTCGTGTTGTTATCGGGACTTTGCGAGAAGAAGGTCTGTTGAACAACACGATTTTGCTCTTCACGTCCGACCACGGCGATATGCTCGGAAATCATCGGATGTGGGCAAAACGGCTCTACTATGAAGACTCCGCTAACGTTCCCATGATTCTCGTCGGCACCGCGGGCGATGAACGCGTCGGACACCACAGAGTGGACGATCGGCTCGTTGGATGGCAGGATGTCATGCCAACCTTACTCCACTTAGCAGGCATCGACATTCCAGATACGGTTGAAGGCATACCGATGGTAGGCGATCAAAAACGCGAGTGGTTGTACGGTGAGATTGGTGTAGGCGGGAGTGCGACTCGGATGGTCCATGAAGGACGCTTTAAGCTTATCTATTATGCCACTGGGAACTACCGACAACTCTTCGATTTGGAAGAAGACCCAAGGGAATTAAACGACCTCGCCAATTCATCAGCGCACGCTGAAGTCCGTGAGCGACTGACAAATCATTTGATTGGCGAACTCTATGGAGACGATGAGAAATGGTTGCAAGATGGCAAACTCGTCGGTTTACCAGATCGGGAGTATCGACCATCTCCTAACCGCGCCTTGTCGGGCCAACGCGGACTTCACTGGCCACCACAGCCATCTACGGGACGCTAAGTCGCCTCTCCAAAAGCGGTAGGTGCGGTTTCCAACCGCACCGTTCAACTCCCTCTAAGCTATTCGCGTAACTCCATAATTCTGACAATCAACGCTTACATTTCCGAATTAAAACCGTTGAATTTCTACGCCAAATGTAGTATTATTTTAACGAAGTTAGTTCATCATTTGTAGCTCTTTGTAGCGCAAACTGTTAGTTTGCGTGCCTCCTAACACAATACAATATACCGCCAATTGTGAGCAAGAGTGGTGATTAGCGTATGTTGCTCATTATAATATCTCCTATAAACAGGATTCTCTGAAAAAGATGGCTAAAAAGAAATCAGACACAAATTCCAATAAAAACGGCGCAACCCTCGGCTTTGAAGCAACCTTATATCAAGCAGCCGACAAACTCCGAAACAACATGGATGCTGCCGAATACAAACACGTCGTGTTAGGGTTGATCTTCCTCAAGTACATCTCCGATACTTTTGAGGAGAAACACAATTCTCTGCTCCAAGAATTTGCCAATCCACATAGCGATGACTACATCAAAGAAGAATCTATCCGTTATGAAGTAGTAGAGGACAGAGACGAATACTTAGCCGAAAATATCTTCTATGTCCCTAAGGAGGCGCGCTGGTCATATCTACAAGCAAAAGCTAAGCAACCCGAAATTGGAACGCTGATTGATAACGCAATGCATGCGATTGAACAAGAAAATCTGCGTCTGAAAGGCGTTCTACCGAAAAATTATGCGCGTCCGATGCTTGACAAGCAACGCCTCGGTGAACTCGTTGACCTCATCAGCACAATCGGTTTAGGAGAAGAAGAAAATCGCTCAAAAGACATATTAGGCAGAGTCTATGAATACTTCCTTTCGCAATTCGCCAGTGCTGAAGGGAAGAGAGGCGGACAGTTCTACACCCCGCGCTGTGTTGTGCAGCTCCTCGTTGAGATGCTCGCGCCGTACAAAGGACGGGTTTACGATCCATGCTGTGGCTCAGGCGGGATGTTTGTCCAGAGCGAAGCATTCGTCGAAGCACATGGTGGACAACGCGACGACATCTCCATTTTCGGGCAAGAATCAAACCCAACCACACGCCAATTGGCGTTGATGAATCTCGCGATTCGAGGCATTGAGGCGAATTTCGGTCAGGAACACGCCGATAGTTTTCACAACGATCTGCATCCAGACCTAAAAGCCGACTATATCCTCGCCAATCCTCCGTTTAATAGCAGCGATTGGGGTGGATCCCGATTGCGTGAAGACAGGCGTTGGGCTTACGGTGCGCCACCACCTGGCAACGCCAACTTTGCTTGGGTGCAGCATTTTATCTCTCACCTCGCCCCAAACGGCATTGCTGGCTTTGTATTAGCAAACGGTTCGATGAGTAGCAATACCTCAACCGAAGGTGAAATCCGCAAGAAAATTATTGAAGCCGATTTAGTAGACTGCATGGTGGCATTGCCGGGGCAACTTTTCTATTCAACATCAATTCCCGTTTGTCTCTGGTTTATCGCGAGAAATAAAGAAAATCATCGCTTTCGTAAGCGAACCGGCGAAACACTTTTCATAGATGCCCGCAGGTTGGGGAGGATGATAGACCGCGTACACCGCGAGCTAACGCATTCGGAAATGACGCGAATTGCCGAAACCTATCACGCATGGCGCGGCGATGAGGGCGCGGGTGAATATGCCGATGTACCCGGATTCTGTAAAAGCACAACGCTTGCAGAAGTCGAAGAAAATGGTAACGTCCTAACGCCTGGACGTTACGTCGGTGCAGAAGTGCAAGAGGAAGACAGCGAACCGTTTGAAGACACAATGGCACATTTGACCAAGAAATTAACCGATCAGATGGCAGAAGCGAGGCGATTGGATAAGGCTATTGCTAAGAATCTGGAGATATTCGGATTCGGAGAGGATTCATGAATTTCAGCGATGCAGAAATCAAACGTCAAATGCGCTTAGGTGAAGACAGTCACTGGGAATTCAAAGAAATCGTGTTCGCAGGAGATATTCCAAAGAGTCCTCGTCGTGACGATCTTGCAGATGAGATCGCTGCCTTTGCCAATACCGATGGCGGCGTGCTACTCTGCGGTGTAACCGATGCCAGCGATGTTCAAGGCATGTCGCGCGAGCAGATGGATGCGATCGAACGTGTCTTGACTGAAATTTGCATGGACAGGATTAAACCCTCAATTCGTCCCACTATTCTTCGCAGAGAAATAGAGGAAGGAAAGCCATTCTTGCTGGTTCAGATTCCACGCGGTGATGCCCAATACGATAGTCCTGGCGGCAGTTACCATCGAGTTGGTAGCTCAAAACGCAAGATGACAAGTGATGAGCGATTGCGGCTAGCACAGCAGCGTGGGCAGGCACGTTTCCTCTGGTTTGACAAACAGCCAGTTCCAGAGACCGGCTTCGGATCTTTAGATGAGTCTCTCTGGAAACCATTGCTAAGTACTGAGGGTGCCGCTGCTCCTGAATTGGCGTTGGAGAAAATGGGACTTCTGACCAGCGACGAAAACGGGACAACGCGTGCTACTGTGGCTGGGGTCCTGTTGTGCTGTCGTTTTCCAGAGGAGTGGTTACCTAATGCCTGTATCTCCGCAACCTGTTACCGTGGTAAGGACCGCGCGTCAGGCCAGATAGATGCCCAGATAATTACAGGTCCTCTGAACCAACAAATTATTGAAGCGATTACCTTTGCTGTTCGTAACATGCGCGTCGGCGCCTACAAAAACCCAGCGCGCACCAACCTGCCCCAATATAGTGAAAGGGCACTTTTTGAAGCAATTGTTAACGCCGTTGTCCACCGCGACTATGCGATTCACAATAGTAGGATTCGCCTTTCAATGTTCGCTGACCGTATAGAAATAAACTCCCCTGGAGGTTTACCAAACAACCTCACGATTGATAGTATGGATGTCCGACAATCAACGCGAAACGAAGCCCTTGCCTCAATGCTCGGACGGATACCTGTTGGAGATATCCATGGCTCCGGTGAGCGGCAATTCTTCATGGAACGGCGGGGCGATGGAGTACCAACGATTTTTCGTGAAACAGAGGCTTTGAGCGGAAAGAAGCCGAAGTATAATCTCATTGACAATTCAGATCTTTTTCTCACAATCCCTGCAGCCGATACAGTTCTTACACCTGCAACCGCTGGTATTCTTGCTCACTACGATGGGAATCCGCTGCTTGGAGTTGAATTATTAGTGCTATTTCCGAATAAGACCTGGAAACGTGCAACTACTGATGAGAGTGGCGAGGCAGAAATCGATCTGCATACGACTCACCTCCCGATGACGGTATACGCAGCCGCTCCCGGATTTGCTGCACGCCTCGTACACGATTGGATACCAGCGGAGAGAGGACTGACCCTTGAAATGCAAAGCCTTCCAGAGAGTGGATCGGTAATCTTTCCAGAAGCAACAGGGAACATTCCAGGCTTGTCCGGGCGTTTGAATCCTATTCGTGATACAAGCGACCGGACCTATCTCTACGCCTCCAATATCGCTATAAATGAAGGACAGCAGCAACCGGTTACTTTCGTCCCGGGGGAAGATTTACGCCTCACCGATGCTGATGGAAAGGAAATGTTGGTGCGAATCGTTTCAATCATTGGTAGGTCGGTGTTGATAGAGTATCGTCCTTATGACAAAGGAGAAGCAAAATGACAGTAAAAGAATTAGTAGAATTTCTCGAAAAATATCCTGATGATTTACGCGTCGTTGTCAACGGCTATGAGGATGGCTATGACGACATCTCACCAAATCGGATTTTCACCAGAAAAATAGAGTTGAACGCTGGAAAACATGACTGGGAAGGCGAACACGGTGATCCGCCCTATGAGAGTGAAGAAACAGCTGATGATACCAAAATTGTAGAGGCTTTGGTTTTCCACCGCGCTCCGTATTATTAAAATTGAAAAGGATCAAGTATGAAAAGTGAGCGAGTTACAACCAACCTTGGCAGCTTGTTATCCCTCTCCAATGGTAAATCCAGTCCTGAACGCTCCAGCAACTTACCATACCCTGTTTATGGTGGTAATGGGATTATAGGATTCTCCAATGAGGCGAATTCCAGCCCTGGTACTATTATTATCGGGCGTGTTGGTAGTTATTGCGGATCTGTACATTTTAGTAATAGTTCTTGTTGGGTGACCGATAACGCTATTAGGGCTAAGGCAATGAACGGAAACGATCCAAGATTTCTTTTTTACATGCTTCATACGCTTCGCTTGAATGATTTTCAGACGGGTTCGGGACAACCGTTGCTTAATCAGACTATTCTTTCGCAGATACCTGCGACTATCCCAGGGCTTTCTGAACAACGCCGTATCGCTCACATCCTCAGCACGCTTGACGACAAAATTGAACTCAACCGACAGATGAATGAGACGTTGGAAGCGACCGCACGAGCAATTTTCAAGTCGTGGTTTGTGGACTTTGATCCCGTAAAGGCAAAGATGGATGGCCGCAGACCCAAATGCATGGATACTGAAACTGCTGCCCTATTCCCATCAGCGTTTCAGGATTCTCCCTTGCGGAGGATTCCGAAGGGATGGCAGGTTGGGACGATTGATGAAGATTTCAATCTTACAATGGGACAATCACCGCCCGGATCCACGTACAACGAGGATGAAAAAGGGGTGCCATTTTATCAAGGAAGCAAAGATTTTGGTTTTAGGTATCCAGCGCGACGCGTCTATTGTACCACACCAAAACGATTTGCTGAAAAAGGTGATACTCTCGTCAGTGTTCGCGCACCTGTGGGAGATATTAATATGGCTTCGGAAAAGTGCAATATAGGTCGTGGCGTGGCAGCGGTCCGACATAAAACAGGGAGCCGATCCTATACCTACTACACTATGCAGTTTTTGCAGGATGTCTTTTCTCGCTACGAAGCAGAGGGAACGGTTTTTGGATCAATCAACAAAACAGATTTCCAAACGCTTGCCCATCTTAGACCACCCAACGAAATTATTGAAGTATTTGAACGTTTGGTTCACCCTTTAGATCAAACTATTGAGAATAACGAAAATGAATCTCGCGCACTTGCCCAAACCCGAGATACACTGTTACCAAAGTTATTGTCCGGTGAAATTCGTATAGACGATGCAAATGAGATATTGGAGGAAAATGATGGCGGAAAATCCTAAAGTCTTCATTTCATATTCTCACGATTCTCCAGAGCACAAACGGTGGGTATCCGAACTCGCTGCACGACTTCGTCACAACGGAATTGATGCAATACTCGACCAGTGGGACCTTGGATTAGGTGATGATATAACACGATTCATGGAACGTGGCATTGTGGATGCTGATAGAGTGCTGGTTATATGCACAGGCAAATACGTAAACAAAGCAAACGCTGGCGAAGGTGGTGTTGGCTACGAGCGAATGATTGTAAACGCCGAACTTGTTCAGAATTTAGGGACAGACAAATTTATTCCTATCATTCGTCAGGCATCAGGAAAGGAAAAAACACCAACATTTTTAGGAACACGCGTTTATGCTGACTTTACAAGGGACAGTCAATTCGACGCGGAATGTGAAAAATTAATTCGTGAGCTCCACGAAATGCCAATTATAGAAAAACCTCCTTTGGGAAAAAGTCCGTTCCCTCCTGTAGAATCTGACACGCAACTCACTGAAATATCGGACGAGGTTAAATCTCCATCGTTAGTTTACACAACAGCGTCTAAACTCGTACGTACAGGGGATACACTTGGATGGAGGCAACTTGTCAAACAAGTTCGACCAAACGTATTCAAATCCTTAATCCAATGGCGGCAAGATGAATTAGATGGACAAGAACCTAAAAGCGAAGAATCTTTTCAAGCTGTGGATAAAGCAGTTGAAATTATTTCACCTCTAATGGTTGTCGCATTAGCCGGAGTTGAATCGGGTAGGGAGGAATTTAGAAATCAAAAATCTTTTCTTGATGATTTGTTAAACATTGCCGGATGGAGTCCGGTCGGGGACACAGTTTCGGTCCACATCCCTGAAGCCTTGGGATATGTTTACCACAGTCTTCACGGGGGGCTCAGTCTAAGTACAAATCAGATAGACCTTGCCCTTGGTCTCGCATCGGTTAAAATTCCTGATAGATATAATAGAAAAGAACTCATTCATGCTTGGAAGATGCCTGAGTTTGTGGGATGGGCAGACTCCTTTGGACCAGATTGCACAAAAGGGTGGGAATATTTAGCCAATGCGTATGAAAGATGCCAGTGGCTATCTCTCATATTTGAAGATAACGTAGAATATCAAAGTTCATTAGTGGCATATTACATGCTACTGAATATCCATGAATTAGCAATATTAATCGCTTCAAACTGGCAGGATAGGTTAATAAACAGAAGTTACAGTAGTACATTTGACTTTGATGTCCCCCTGACTTTTATGACTGAAGATCAGGATATATATAGACGAGCAAAAACTCTTTTACTTCGTGATCCAGATTCAGTGTCGGAGTTATGGACGAAATTAAATGTGACACATGAACAAATGCAGAATTTATGGAGAAATTGGGTTCACTTATTTAAAAGTTGGTTGGGTAATGTCTATAGATCCTCATCTGTCAACGTTAATAGGCAAATTTATAGTAGCAACATTATTGATCATCAGGATTTCTTGGAGATATTGTAAACTTCTTGGACAATACTGAAATAGTGGAGATGAAAATGGCTGGAAATCCTAAAGTGTTCATTTCATATTCTCACGATTCTCCAGTACACATGCGATGGATATCTGAACTTGCTGCAAAACTCCGAAAAAATGAAGTTCAGCTAATATTCGATCAGTGGCATCTTAGTTCGGATAACAACCAAAAACAATTCATGGAATTTGGTGTTAAGAATTCCGATTGGATTCTGGTTATTTGCACAGATAGTTACGTGAGCAAGGCAAATGATGGTGAAGATAGCATTGGATACGAATCGATGATTATAACCCAAAAACTTGTTGAAGATTTGGGAACTAACAAATTTATTCCCATAATTCGCCAGACGGAATGGGAAGATAAAACACCAGAATTTTTGAAAGAACGAGCTTATATTGATTTTACGGCCGACGACCAATTTGAGGAGAAATTTGAGGAGCTGCTGTATAAACGGCTCTTGCTACCCCCTCTACAAAAACCATTGATCCCATACATTGAGTCCCTGCATATAAAAAACTACCGGGGACTACAGGATATAGAATTGAAACAACTCAAACCGCTGTCTGTTTTTTTAGGTCCAAATGGCAGTGGAAAATCAACACTATTTGATGTATTTGCGTTCCTTGCTGAATGTTTCACGGATGGGCTGCGCCGTGCTTTGGACAAAAGAGAAGGTTTCAAGGAACTGAGGACACGCGGCTGTGATGGCCCGATTGCATTTGAGTTGAAATATCGAGAAGAACCCGGAACACCGGTTATCACTTATCATCTTTCCATCAATGAAAATGCGGAAGGTCCTTTTGTTGAAACCGAATGGCTGCAGTGGCGGCGCGGAAGTCGAGGAAAACATGTGCGTTTCCTCAATTTTCATTACGGAAAGGGTAGCGTAATCCCTGGGGAAACACCGGATAAAACGGATGAACCTATCGATGAGCACCTGGATGATCTGACAACGATCGCAGCAAGTATGTTTGGTCAATCCACACATCACCCACGCGTTAGTGCCTTTCGACGTTTTATTACAGATTGGTATCTCTCCGACCTTTCTGCCGATGCCGCGCGCCAAGCAACCAACGATGGACCGCAAAAGCGATTGTCCGCAACAGGCGACAACTTGCCCAATGTTATCCAGTATCTGCAGGAAAGATACCCAGAACGTTTGGAAAAAATTATCGCTTCTCTATCAAATCAGGTGCCTCGCTTAGAAAAAGTTGACACGGAATTGAGGATGAGTGGTCGCCGCCAGCTAAAGATTAAAGATGCCCCATTTGACCAACCCATCTTGGCAAAGTTCGCCTCCGATGGCACGTTGAAGCTGCTATCTTATTTAACATTGTTTCATAGCCCACAACCGCCGCAATTAATCGGTATTGAGGAACCTGAGAACTACCTACACCCACGCTTGTTGACCGGTTTGGTCGGGGAGTTTCTTGAGGTGTTAATGTTCTCTCAACTCATAATTACCACGCACTCACCGCGGCTCGTCAATGAACTTCGCGCTGAGGAAGTGTGGGTACTGTATCGGGATGAAGAAGGCTTCACGGTCTGCAAACACGCATCAGAGATGTTAGGAATCAAAGAATTTATGGAAAGTGAGGCGAAGTTGGGAGAACTCTGGATGGAAGGTTACTTTGAATTTGGTGATCCATTGACCAATGCAGGCGGTCCAAAGCGAGGTGGACGTGTATCTTGAATTTCTGTTGGAAGAGCCTTCCGCAGAAGCGGTATTAAGAACTATCTTACCAAAGATTCTTTCAGGCAATATCAGTTACGATTTTTTCGTTTTTAAAGGTAAAGAACATCTGCTTAAGAGTTTACCGGAGCGATTGAAAACCTATCGCCAATGGATATCCGACGATTGGCGAATTATTGTGCTTATTGATGAAGACCGGGAAGACTGTCACGAACTAAAAGCAAAGTTAGAACAAGCAGCACACGAAGCGGGTTTGGTCACGAAATCCAGTGCAGCCCCAAATGAGGATTTTCAAGTCGTCAATCGGTTGGCAATTGAGGAATTAGAGGCATGGTTCTTTGGAGACATTGAGGCTTTGCATACGGCTTATCCAAGAATTCCGAAAACCCTCCAATATCAGAGAAAATATCGAAATCCTGATGCAATTCAGGGTGGGACTTATGAGGCTTTGGAACGTTTGCTGATACGACAAAACTACTTTAGAGAACGGATACCTAAACCTACAGTAGCGCAGAACATTGCACAATACATGGAACCGAGTCGGAACAGATCGAAAAGTTTTCAGGTGTTCGTTGAAGGGCTCAAAGCATGCATCGGAGAAGAATTGTTGGTGTAGGGACATTGGATACTAATATGAATCGCAGCAAGATTTACGAATCAGATATAGAAGAAACCTCTCTCAACTGGCTTGCTGACTTAGGCTATACCGTTTTACACGGTCCCGACATCGCCCCCGACACGCCCGATGCTGAACGTTTCTCTTATAACAAAGTCATCTTGACACATCGTTTACAAGATGCTGTTGCCCACCTCAATCCAAACATACCTCCCAATACACAAGAAGAAGCAATCCGCAAAGTACGAAACCCAGATTCTCACACCTTGGTTCAGAATAACCGCACATTTCATCTGATGTTGATTGAGGGTATAGAA
This sequence comes from Candidatus Poribacteria bacterium, assembly GCA_028820845.1. NCBI lineage: Bacteria > Candidatus Poribacteria > Candidatus Poribacteria bacterium. Next base: position 1,776 of record JAPPII010000116.1, on the reverse strand, counting down.
GTTGAATATCGTCAGCCAGACGGCACAGTCCGCGGTGAGCGAGTGCGATTGGTCGATTTTGATACACCTGAAAACAACGATTGGCTTGCGGTGAATCAATTTACAGTGGTGGGAGCAAGCGAACGCCGCCCGGACATCGTACTGTTTATCAACGGACTCCCTTTAGCCGTAATTGAACTTAAGAACCCAACCGATGAAAAAGCCACTGTCTTAACAGCATTTCGTCAAATCCAAACCTACAAACAGGAAATTCCTACCCTATTCACCTACAACGAAGGGATCGTCATTTCTGATGGATCAGAGGCGCGTATCGGATCTTTAACCGCCGATACAGAATGGTTCTTGCCGTGGCGAACAATTGAAGGGGAAGACGAAGCACCATCAACGGAAGTAGAGCTGGAAATATTGATTAAGGGCGCATTTGAGAAACAACGATTTCTGCGTTATCTCAAACATTTCATCGTTTTTGAAGAAACCGAAGGTGGGACAATTGCCAAAAAAATCGCGGGTTATCACCAATTCCATGCCGTCCAAATAGCAGTGGAGACAACACTAAAGGCATCACATATAGAAGGAGACAAGCAGTGCGGTGTGATCTGGCATACACAAGGTTCTGGCAAGAGTTTGACGATGGCTTTTTATGCTGGCAGCATCGTCCAACACCCCCAGATGGAAAATCCAACCCTCGTTGTTATCACTGACACGAACGACTTAGATGACCAACTGTTCGGAACATTCGCTCGATGTCACCAACTTCTACGGCAGACACCGGCGCAAGCCCAAAATAGACGACACTTACGCGAACTCCTGCAAGTTGCCTCTGGTGGTGTGGTCTTTACCACAGTTCAAAAGTTCTTTCCCGAAGGTGAGGAAACCCGTTTTCCACAACTGTCTGATCGCCGAAACATCGTGCTAATCGCTGACGAAGCGCATCGTAGCCAATACGGCTTTATTGACGGATTTGCCCGCCACATGCGCGACGCACTTCCCAACGCCTCTTTTATCGGTTTTACCGGTACACCAATTGAACTAACAGACCGCAACACCCGCGCCGTCTTTGGAAATTACATCAGCATCTACGACATCCAACAGGCAGTTGATGACGGAGCCACTGTTCCAATCTACTACGAAAGTCGCCTCGCCAAAATCGAACTTGACGAGAACGAAAGACCTCGCATCGACCCAGAATTTGAGGAAGTGACGGAAGCAGAGGAGGTAGCACAGAAGGAAAGACTCAAGACCAAATGGGCGCAACTTGAGGCGTTAGTAGGTGCCGCAGAACGACTGGGACTCATCGCCGATGACATAATCGCCCATTTTGAAGAACGGTTGGAGACAATAGAAGGTAAGGGGATGGTTGTCTGTATGAGCCGCCGCATCTGCGTTGACCTCTACAATGCGATTGTCAAACGTCGTCCAGAGTGGCACGACAATGACGACAAGAGTAGCGTAATAAAAATCGTGATGACAGGCTCTGCTTCTGATGATGTATCATGGCAGCCGCATATCCAAAACAAGGCGTGGCGCGAGGCAATGGCAACTCGGTTCAAAAATCCCAACGACCCGTTAAAACTCGTCATTGTCCGCGATATGTGGCTCACCGGATTTGACGCGCCGAGTCTCCACACCATGTATGTAGACAAACCGATGCGTGGACACGGACTGATGCAGGCGATTGCTCGCGTCAATCGTGTATACCGCGACAAACCCGGCGGTTTGATTGTAGGTAGTGTTTACATTGTGTAAGTTATTGACATTTTTGTTAGGTTTTGGTAG
>JAPPII010000115.1 GCA_028820845.1 Candidatus Poribacteria bacterium | reverse complement strand
AAGCGACGACTGAGAATATATCAACTCATTTTCTAATTTTGCGTAAGTCCTATTTCATTTGATTTATAATGCAAATTGTTACATAATTATACCAGAGTAACTATATGAGGACACAATTAATGTTTGTTGTAATTACAGATACAAATTGCCTTTATACAGTTTTTGAGATTTAATTACCGCTTTTGTGTTAGCGGTAACTTAAGTGATTATAGTAAATTCTTAGATGCTTTAAGATTGTACAATGCCTTGATAGTTTTTGTGGCGTTCCTTAAAATCTCGCGGTCGGGCAGACCGAGAGTCTAAACGCTTCTGGAGCAGAAGTAAGACCCGAAAGGACGTCAGACACTTTAGTGGGTATGGCAAGCGGGCATCCTGCGACGAAGGAAGAATCCCACTCGTTTACGTGTGGGAGTGTCAATTAGCATACTTATAGAGTGTGCCTATACTATAGATATAGGAGCAGATGCGTGAGCTGAAGAGGTCTTGTGGTGTGTCTGAAAATCGCATCCGCAAGAGATCGAATTACTTTTTACCTTTATCCAAGCACGCACAATACATCAAATGAAAATTTGGGCTATCCGTCTCTGTTTTATAATTGCGAGCGCGGCACTTTGCTACCTTGTTTACGGTGGTGATGTGTTCGCTGTGCTTACAGCACTTGTCGTAGCACTTCTCTTGGTAGCTGCAGAATTCTGCTTACACATGTCCAGCACCCGCGGTATTGTAGCGAGCCTAATAGGAGTATCTCTGGGTTTATTAGTTGCTTTAGGCATCGTTGCTCTTTTTTCCCAACCATCCCGGAGTCTGACTATAGTCCTTGTTCTCGGTTTCGGTTATCTGGGAATGATGGTCGGTTACTATTTCTCTACAACCTTGGATTTTACCCGATTATTGAGGTCGAATGAGGCTACCGGCTCTCGAGAGGCACACGCACCTCAGAGCGGAAATAACTTCAAAATTTTAGACACAAGTGTTATTATTGATGGCAGGATTCTTGAAATTTGTCAAACGAAATTTATTGAGGGGACACTTGTTATTCCAAGATTTGTTCTAAATGAATTGCAACGTATTGCGGATTCAACGGATTCGCTCCGTCGAAATAAAGGACGGCGAGGTTTTGATATCCTCCGAGCACTTCAAAATAATCCAGCGATTGTTGTTGAGATTACCGAGGAAGATGTGCCACATCTCACTGAAGTTGATGCTAAGTTGGTCCATCTCGCTCAGGAGCGAGGCGCGACGATTATAACTAACGATTTAAATCTGAACAAAGTCGCCGAATTGCAAAGTGTAAAGGTTCTCAATATCAATGAGTTGTCAAATGCAGTACGTCCGGTGGTTATCGCGGGTGAGGTGATTCAGGTCTTTCTCCTTAAAGAGGGTAAAGAACCGAATCAGGGCGTTGGCTATCTTGATGACGGCACTATGGTAATTGTTGAGGATGGAAAGCCGTACATTGGTAAAACGCTCAACGTTGAAGTGACACAAATGCTACGGACGAGCGCGGGGCAGATGATTTTTACCCGTATCAAAGCAGATGAAATGGACGTTGATGAGGAGCCAGGTTTGCACCCTTATTCCCGCAGCTGGTAAAGGGCACCGCATGGAGCATGCGGTGAAAAAGCCATACCTAAAATTGGCGCGAAAGCCGATTTTAACGCATACCATTCAGCGGTTTGAGCAAAATAGTGCTGTGGATGCAATCTTTGTAATCGTTGATGAAGCGGATTTCACGGCATGTTACACCACGGTATTAGAGCCGTATTCGTTTACGAAGGTGCAGCCACTTGTAGCAGGTGGCGCGACGCGTCAAGAATCTGTCCAAAACGGTATACACGCGCTTCCAGCGGATGTTGATTTTGTCATCGTTCACGATGGCGTGCGTCCATTTGTGACGGATGAGACGATTTTCGCATGTCTTGCAGCGGCAGACGAATACGGAGCAGCTGTCGCAGCCGTCCCTGTGAAAGATACAATCAAAGTGGCGAATCAGGAAGGCTTCGTTCTTGAAACGCCTGTGCGTGAGCGACTCTGGGCAGTCCAAACGCCTCAAGTTTTTCGCAAGTCCCTCTTAGTAGAAGCACATCAGATAGCACAGCAACGCCAACTCACTGCGACCGATGACGCTGCGCTCGTTGAACAACTCGGTTTTCCTGTTAAGTTAGTGCGCGGAAATTACGAGAATTTAAAAATAACGACGCAAGTGGATTTACAAATCGCAGCGGTTCTCCTTGAGAATCGGGTATTTGAGTAGGCGTTTTTTGTTTTAATTTTTCGGATTTATCCTGATCAGAGCTTGCGCTTAATCTATTAAATCTATTAAAGGGGTAGAGTAAAATAATAGATACTTGCGTTAGAATACTTAATAGTATAAAATAAATATATAATAGATGCGAGTAGGTATTGGTTACGATATCCATCGGCTGGTCTCAAATCGAAAATTGATTTTAGGCGGCGTTGAGATTTCATATCATTTAGGTCTGTTGGGGCATTCAGATGCGGATGTCTTGACGCATGCAATCATAGACGCGATTTTGGGGGCCGCCGCACTCGGTGATATCGGGACACATTTTCCTGATACCGATGCTCGTTATGAGGGTGTGGACAGCCTCGTTCTCCTGCGGGAGACTGTAGAAAAGGTGAGACGACAAAACTATCAAATCGAAAATATAGATAGTACGATTATCGCGCAACGCCCGAAATTAGCACCTTATATTTTGGAGATACGGGAATTGCTTGCCCATGTCCTTGACATCGCTGTTGGACGAGTAAGCGTTAAAGCAACGACTGCCGAAGAATTAGGCGTTATTGGGGAAGGTAAAGCGATCGCTGCTCACGCTGTTGCCTGTCTTTCTCGGGTTGTAGGTGTTTTCTGAGCAATGTCAAAAGGAGTCCGATCTATAAAAAATGGGTATAAGAATCTATAACTCGCTCAGCCGACAGTTGGAAGACTTTGTCCCACTCAATCCCGACCAAGTATCGCTTTACTGTTGCGGTCCGACGGTTTACGATTACATCCACATAGGCAATGCCCGCACCTTTTTGGTGACGGATATTATCCGACGCTACTTGGAATATCGTGGACACACTGTTAAACTTGTTCAGAACCTAACAGATATTGATGACAAAATCATCAACCGTGCAGCAGAAATCGGCATCAACTCTACTCAGCTTGCCCAAGAATATGGCGATGCATTCCTTGAGGATTCAAGAAGGTTAGGTACTGAAGCCGATGTGCATCCGAAAGCGACAGAACACATCCCGGAGATGATTGCCTTAATTGAGACCTTGCTTGAGAAGGATTTAGCTTATGTTGTTGAGGGTAGCGTCTATTATCGAGTGAATCGTTTCCCTGAATATGGGAAGCTTTCACATCGGAAGCCAGAAGATTTGCTGGCAGGGGCACGGGTTGAGATTGATGAACGGAAAGAGGATCCGCGCGATTTTGACATGTGGAAAGCCGTGAAACCCGGGGAGCCTTCTTGGGATAGCCCTTGGGGCAGGGGGAGACCGGGATGGCATATTGAATGTTCTGCAATGGCAATGAAGCACCTTGGTGAAACCCTTGATATTCATGTAGCAGGGGAAGATTTGCAATTTCCACACAATGAAAATGAGATCGCGCAAAGCGAAATGGCGACTGGATGCACTTTCGCGCGTTATTGGGTACACGTCGCTTTTTTACAAATTGATGGCACACGGATGGGTAAATCCGAGCAGAACTTTATTCTTTTGCGAGATGCGCTTGACAACTACCCGACTGAGGTGATTCGACACTTTCTGATTTCGGCGCATTATCGGCACCCCCTTGATTATAATCGCGAGAGTTTGAGGAAATCCGAAGGTGCCTTTAGGCGTTTGCGCAATTGTTTGGAGGCCCTGAAAAAGTATGATACGCAGTTTGAGAAAGAAGAAGCAGGGACTTCATCCCTTCAAGGCGCGGTACAAGCAATGAAATCGCAATTTACCACCGCGATGGATGCAGATTTCAACACGGCGCAGGCGCTTGGTGCTATTTTCACCTTGGTCGGCGAAGCAAATAAATCGCTCAGTGCTGCTAATGAGACCCCTCCATTCGTCTTTGCAGAAGCCTATCGTGCGTTGACTGAGGTCTGCCAAGTACTCGGTGTTTATAATACGGAAGTCCGGACAGATGGCGACAACGTAGAGCAACGCGACCATCTCATTAACCTCCTGTTGGAGATACGACAGGATGCCCGAAGCCGCAAAGATTGGGATACGTCGGATAAAATTCGGGATCGGCTTAAACAACTCAACATTGAGATACAAGATACCCGCGACGGTGCGACTTGGAAGATTGTATCCTAACTGGAGGCATCGGGAATTGATAACTTTCTGAAAAGAAGATTATGTTCTGTGAATGCCCCATTGCTTTGTATGTGAAATTATTGTACCTATAACAAATAGCTCCAGCGCGAGGACTTGTACCTCAATGCTGTATCAAAGGAGTAGAAAGATAATGTATAGATTTATTACCCTCTTTGCACTGCTCGGTTGTATTGTTATTCTCAGCGGGTGCGCTGCCCTCTTCTCGGAGCAGGAATGGAGCGAAAATTATTCCCTCTTGGAAGGGACGCAGGCAACAAGCCCTCAGATGATTGATGGCAAACTCAATACGATTGGTGAAACAACCTTCCCTGCTGGATCGCAAGGATTCGTCGGAGCGAACCCTGCATCCCAGGTCGTGATTACCTTACCAGAAAAAAAGACTATCCGTCGAATCGTCGTGCATTCCGATAATTTGACAGAATTTGATATTTTTGCGGATAAAGGCAGCATCGCCGTTGATGCGGATTGGCAGCTCATTAAAGACGTGAAGAGTGTCAAAAGCAGCCCGATTAAGATTTCTCTGCTGATTCCATTCCCGACAGATCGGATTCGCTTGCGTGTTTTAGGAACGAAAGATGATGCACTCCTGAGTCGTCAGGAACGCGCCCGTTCCGCTGGGAGAGGATGGAATGTAGGCAGCCGACGCGCTGTTGGAAAAATCCGAGAGATTGAACTCTACGGTTATAAAACTTCTGAGCAGGTAGCCGTCGAAGAAGCCACCGATAGGCGTGAAAAAGAACTTGATGATTTACTCGAATTGGAGTAATATAGGGATGAAACCCAAGTTGGCTGTTTATACGCTACCAGCACAACTTCAGACTATAGGGAGCGGTTTCTAAACCGTTCCGTGAAACAAGGAGGCAACACATGCGTTTTGGATTATTAGCGATAATGCTCTGTGGATTGGTCGTGTTATCAGGGTGTATTCTTGCATCGAATCCGCCCTTTAACAGGAGTAAGAATATCGCACTTGATGCAATAAGCGAGGATAGCAGATTCCACGACGACAATATGCACACACGCGGAGAGACGGGGCCTATTCTTGAAGATGAGAAAGATGAAGCGTCTCAGATGGAATCCGATAAATACACGGAAGCTGTTCTCAAATGGCGGCAGCCCCAAACGATACAGCAGGTTGTTATTAAAGCCGAAGAAGGTCAACTGGAATTCTTCGCAGTCCAGTATATGAATGAGGCAGAAGAATGGGTCACGGTTAAAGAGGTGAAAGATAACCTTCGTACAGTGTATACGTTTACTTTGAGGGAACCGATTGTCACAACGAAGTTTCGGCTGAAAGTGCCACGGCGTTGGGATTCACGTCGCATAACCGGAGCAAAACGTTCAACACGGGGCGAAACTGGAGCACCGAGTGCACAAGAGTACAAGAAAATTCAAGAAATTGAACTCTATTACGCACTCCCTCTGGATCCAGTTGAAACAGCAACGGCGGATGCAGCAACGGCGGAGTAATAGCCTGCTATAGCCAAGAGGCGTATTCGGAAAAGACACCAAGGAATTTCATCTGTACATCGCGCAAGGCGGGAAAATGCTTTCTAACGAAACAATCAGTCTAATTCATTTTAACCTGATTCAAGGTGTTGGACTAAAAACCGTTCAAGTCTTGCGCGATGTTTTTGGCAGTGCAGCGCGCGCACTGCGAGCGACACCGAATGAACTTGCAAAAGTAGATGGACTTTCGCCCGCGATGCGTGAACTGTTGATTCACAAACCTGTCCTCTATCCCATAGAACGTGAATTGGAATTGATAAATGAGTATGGGTGTCAGATTCTAACACTTTATGATGACGCATACCCACTGCCCTTGAAGGAAATTGACACACCACCGCTTGTGTTGTATGTCAGAGGTGAATTGACTCCCGAAGACTCGTTGAGCGTTTCGCTCGTTGGCTCTCGGAATGCGAAGGATTACGGGCGAAAAGTGAGTTATCGACTCAGTTATCAGCTTGCACAACGCGGATTGACGGTTGTTAGTGGGTTCGCGAAGGGTATTGATACCTCGGCGCATCGTGGCGCACTTGAAGCAGGTGGTAGAACAGTCGCCGTGATGGGAAACGGGTTGAGTTTTATCTATCCTGCGGCGAATCGTGCGCTTGTTGAGAAAATTGAGGCAGCCGGTGCGTTGATTTCCGAATTCCCGATTGGCGTTAAACCGAAACCGCGGAACTTCCCACGCCGTAACCGTATTATTAGCGGATTGACGCTTGGAACCGTTGTCGTGGAAGCGTCAAATCGGAGTGGCGCGCTCATTACTGCTCGCCTTGCTGGTGAGCAAGGTCGGGAAGTTTTTGCTGTGCCCGGAGAGATTTTCTCTGAACTTTCAACGGGCACCCATAGGTTGATTAACGATGGTGCAAAACTTATCAACACCGTGGACGACCTCCTCAATGAACTTCCACAGTATGCTTTAAATCAGATTCAATCCGCAAGCCCCACATCGTCAGTGCCAGATATAGAAACTGAATCTTCCCAAGAACCGTCTGTTGAGAGGAGAGTTAGGAAATCTGTCGTTTCGCCACCTCCAGCCGATGTCCAACCACCTGTCCAGAGCACACCTCCACCAGATTTAACACCGGATGAAAAGACAGTTTTCGAGGCAATCGAACTCCCTTCATCGCATATTGATACAATCGTTCGGACGACACAACTGCCGATTGGTCAGGTTTCAAGTGTGCTTTTGATGCTTGAACTCAAAGGTGTCGTTCAACAATTGCCGGGAAAGCAATTTGCTAAGTCTAATTAATAACTCATCTTACGACAAAGGAAGAAAAATGGCTGGATATTCTAAAATCTATTGTGTTGGTGGTGAAGGAGGTTTCCTTGGTGCCGATGGTATAAACCCAATTGATTTTCAAATTCTGGTTGGCGATGCAGATCGGCAGTGGTTAGAGGTGCATTATTTTAATAGGGACATTAAACCCATTGGAAGAGCTAGGGTGATTATCCCGGCAGGCCCAGATCATCCAGATTCCCTCATTGATGCCTGTTTGGTATTCTTTCCAGAGTATTTTGAGTCATGTCCATCATTAGCGAAAGTCGTTAAAACACTTGGTAATGTATCAAGAATTGATTTTCATTTAGGTGGTGAACCCTCTGGTTGGGCACAACTTCGAGAAGAAGCGAGACCTTTGTTTAAATACCTTGTGATTTACAAAGCATATCTGCAGAAAGTAAATGGACTGCAACACACAATGTCAGGATCGTATTTCTTTGGAGAAGATGAAAACGCTGTTGATAACTATGAAGAACGTAAAAACCCTTATGATCAATGGCAAGAAAAACAAGCACAGCGAAGAAGAACGCGACGGACGAACCATCAGAGAACCGCTAAAAAAGTCTAATTTTTGAAGTGCTGTGAGAGTCTAAGCGTATTCACCCGTTGTTAAGAACTCTGACGACTTTTTTCTATGTCCTTATACATTGATGTTTCCAGATGAAATTCGTCAGAGTTCTCGCATTAGGAATGCCCGATTACTTAGCCGTTGGTTTGAGTGGTTACACGGAGGTAAACACGTTGTGGTTGTTGTGGTCAGTAATTCTATTCCATCGGAACGTCATTGGATTGTCACTGCTTATATGACTAATAGGCTTGCAAGAGGAGGAAACATTGAATGGAAAAGAATTTGACTTTTCAATACGATAGAGATGCAGATATTTTGTACGTAAACACATGTCCCCCATATTCAGAGCAAGAGAGCAAAGAACTTGATGATGAAATCATCGCGCGCTTTAATCCTGACACGGAGGATATCGAAAATCTTGAAGTTCTATTTTTTTCCACACGGTTGTTACGGGAAGAACTATTTCATTTACCGATTTCTGCCCATTTGCAGTTAAACAGAGAGTTATGAAAATACTCGGCATTGATACCTCATGTGATGAAACCGCCGCTGCAGTTGTTGCTGGTGGCAAGGAAGTCCTTTCTAACGTCGTTGCCTCACAAGTTGAGGCACACCAAGAATACGGCGGCATTGTCCCGGAACTCGCATCGCGTAAGCACATTGAAGCCATTAACTACATTGTCCATCGGTCGTTAGCGGAGGCGGATGTCACATTTAAAGATTTGGAAGCGATCGCAGTAACGAACCGTCCAGGCTTAATTGGAGCATTGTTGGTCGGTGTCGCAGCTGCAAAGAGTCTCGCCTATTGCCACAATCTACCCCTGATCGGTATTAATCATATTGAGGGACATATCTACGCGAACTTCATGGTACATGATGATCTGACGTTTCCACATATCTGCCTCACGGTTTCTGGAGGGCATACCTTACTCGTGGAAGTTCACGAAGGCTGGCAATACAAGGTATTGGGAAGCACACAGGACGATGCTGCCGGTGAAGTCTATGATAAGGTTGCAAAGTATCTCGGACTCGGCTTTCCGGGGGGTAAGGTCATTGATGACCTTGCGCAAAAGGGGAACCCAACGGCGATAAAATTCCCCAGACCCTTGCGAAGTAGTGGAGACTACCAATTTAGTTTTAGTGGGATCAAAACCTCAGTGCGTTATTTTGTGGAGAAGGCACGACGTGCTGGTGTGCTTATCGAAGATGGACAAGAGGATGCTAAGGATATAAGTCCTGATAGGGTGACCATTGAGGACATCGCTGCCAGTTTTCAGGCTGCTGTTGTTGATGTGCTTGTTTACAAGTCAGTCCGTGCGGCGAAATCCACAGGTGCGAGAGCAATAACGTTAACCGGTGGCGTTGCCGCAAACAGTCAGCTTCGCATTTCACTGAAGACAGCTGCCGCGGAGATTGGTGCCGAAGTCTATTACCCGCCAATGCGCCTATGTACGGATAACGGTGCGATGATTGCGGGAATCGCTTATCAGAAATATCAGCAAGGACAGCGGGACGGACCTTCTCTGAATGCTACTCCGAACGGATCCCTTGTCTGATCTGCTACAAGGCGTGAGCCCGTAATGTAATGGAGGGCGGTTCTACATGAGAAAACGTCAATCTACAAATTACCTGACCGAGCCGCAAGGAAAAATTAAAAGATCTGATGTGTGTTTTGAAGCTGTCCAGTGCCTGAAATCAGGAGGGATTATCGCCATTCCAACCGATACGGTCTACGGCTTGGCAGCGGATCCGTTTAATCCCGATGCTGTGCAAAGACTCTACACTGTGAAGGGACGCCCCGATGGGAAACCAATCCCGCTTGTTCTCAGTTCGGTTGCCGATGTTCACCGTGTTTCCCAAAATTTACCCGAATTCTGCTTTCATCTTACAGATCGCTTTTGGCCCGGTGGTTTGACTATCGTCATTGAGGCAAAGGATCTGCTTCCGGTGTTGACAGCGGGTGGTAACACTGTTGGGGTACGTATCCCTGACAATCCGCTGCTTCTACAAATCCTCCGCACGTTTGGCGGTCCCGCGGCGATAACAAGCGCGAACCTCTCCGGTGAACCACCAGCCACCTCCCCTGAAGAAATCGGTGAAGAACTCGCATCACGAATTGATATGATAGTTGATGGCGGCAAGACCCCAGGACCTATTCCATCTACAGTCTACGATATTTCTGTCTCACCACCGGTCATCCGAAGACACGGCGTGATCTCGGAAGAAACACTCACTCAGGAGTTCGCGTGCTACAACAAGCCTTAAAACAGCTCCTTCAATTCTTAGCCACTCCAACGGGACAGTGGGTACTCCTCGGCTTAATTAGTTTTGTAGTATTGGCGATCCTTTATAATAAGAAAAAACAAATTCCGGGTTTGACGGTAGAGGTTATCCCTGAAGATACATGGTTTATCAACCGGGACGACAACCATCGTCTTGCCATCATTGTGTCTTTACATCTGACGAACAAATCGAGCGCGCCCATTCGGATTCGGAGGTGTAAGCTGAGCGGTTATTCACCCAAACCCCCGCCTGAAAAATTGCTTTTGCAGGGACACGATACAACTGTTGAACTTACGTATCCGACGCACGATCTTTTTGTTGACGTAGGTGGACATCCTGCTGAACACACTTCGGAGTATGTCCTTAACCCTTACACTGAACAGCGCATGTGGGTCTTCTATCGCTCTGGCATTGTGACAATGACAAATATGCTCCGCGCACCGATTGTCCTCAGAGATATAAACGGGAAACGGAAGTCTATCCAAATTGCAGTGCCTCGCAATATGGACCAGATTCAACTCTATCGCGAGGCAGCAATGCGTTGGTAATTTAAGCAAGTTCGCTCAGCTTGACGGATCTGCCCCCCGCTTCTGCGGACATATCTGCAGCGAAAACAACCCGATGTGACTCAAATGCCGTGTCGAAATCAGTCAACGGCATCGGTTCGTTTTTCCCGATGCTATCTACAAATGCTTGGAATTGTGGTTCGTATGGATGGTCGCTGACATCTCCTGAGTCGATGAGTGACGTTTCAAGTGTACTCCACTTACTCTTATCCATCCCTTTGAGTTTTGCTGAGTAGATGCGGTTATCAAGCAAACTTCCTTCACTGCCGACGAGGTGGATGTGGAAGTAGTAGGGTTGTAAGCAATCGACACAGGAGGTGACTTTTCCAATCTTTCCGTCCCCTTCAAACTTGAGAAGACTGACGCTTGTTGTCTTATATTCGTAGGGTTGGAAAGCTGCACCAGTAGATTGTGTATGATAACTGGTTACCTCTTCCACTGTTCCATCCATAAAGAAGAGAAGCGCGTCAAGAGCATGACATCCGGCTGTCAGTAAAGTGCTGCCCCCAAAATCTTTTTTGATGTTCCATTCGTATTGCCCGTACCAAGGTCCAATGCCGTGGTAATAATCGACTTCTGCGTAGTGAAGATCACCGAGTAGACCGTTATCGATAACAGAACGGATCATTGTGAAATGCGCGCTATATCGGCACTCAAAACAGACACAAACGTTGACGCCTGCACTTTTGACGGCATCACGGATGGCTTTCGCATCTGCGTATGTAAGGCAAATCGGCTTTTCTATGATAAGATGTTTTCCCGCCTGCGCAGCAGCGATAGCTTGTTCGGCATGAAATGGATGTGGTGTGCAAATATCAATAATATGTACGTCCGGATCTGCGAGCATTTTATCAAAATCCGTATAGGCTTTCAGCGGGGTCCCGTATGTTTCTGCTAATACAGATTCGTCATGTTCCCGGCGTGAACAGATAGCTGTAACATCTGCCCCTGTGACGTTTTTGAAAGTCTCGATGTGGGCACCGGCTACCCAACCGAGTCCGACGATTCCAACATTTAAATTACCCATTTCTAGCTCCTTTGAATCCGATAGATACTGCTGGGACGTGGCTTAGCAAGCCTATATTGAAGAGTCCAAGCGGTTACAAGTAAGTGAATATATTATATCACAGGTGCGGATTTTTAGGGAAAAAATGATTGATATAATTTTCGTTTTCGTGTATAATTAAACATAGGAAAATGGTTTCTCTGTTTTACAAAATCGGTTATGGAAGACCTATGTCTCATTTAAGAGTTTAAATCTAAAAGTAACCCTAAACCCTCTTCCTATTAGATCCAACAAATTTCTTGACGTGAAAAGCAAAAAGTGCTATAATATACGAGAAGTGTAAGGCAACGCTTTTTTTCGCGTAAATGGACAACGTAAAAGCCTCTCAACGCTGCTCTTAGGTGCCGTTTCTGAGACTATCTTATCCGTTCTGCTCGCAATGAAGGAGACAATTCCGATGGAGACCAAAATCTCCGATGTCTTCCCCCAAAAGTTTACAAAAGAAGGGCTAACTTTTGACGATGTTTTACTGATTCCATCTGAATCGGATGTGTTGCCGGATCAAGTGGATACGAGTACGCAATTAACGCAAAATCTTCGGTTAAACATTCCTATCTGTAGTGCACCTATGGATACTGTCACTGAATCTGCCCTTGCTATTGCGATTGCACGCGAGGGAGGCATCGGGATAATTCATTATAACTGCACTATTGATGAACAGGTGTCTGAAGTTGATCGGGTAAAACGTTCGGAAAGTGGAATGATTACCGCACCAATTACGCTAACACAGGATAAGACGATTCGTGATGCCCTTGAAGTAACGGCGCGTTATCGTATTGGCGGAGTCCCTATTGTTACTGAAGATGGGTGCCTCGTTGGACTCATTACCAATCGTGATCTGAAGTATGAAGATAATCTTTCGCTACCAGTAACTGCTCGGATGACTCCCGGCGATAAATTGATTACCGCAGCACCCGGTATTACGCTTGATAAAGCGAAGGAGATACTTCACAGATCTCGAAAGGAAAAACTACCCATTGTAGATGAGGATCTTAAACTCTGTGGTTTGATTACTATCAAGGATATTGATAAGATCCAGATGTTTCCACAAGCCTGTAAAGACGATGCGGGCCGGTTACGGGTCGGTGCTGCTGTTGTACCGACAACGCCTCTGGAAGATATTGATCGGTTAGTCGAGACTGGTGTAGATGTGCTCGTGTTGGATACGGCACACGGGCATTCCAAAAATGTAATCCGTTCGACAGAATACATTAAGTCGCATTTCCCGAGTGTCGAACTTGTTTCTGGGAATGTTGTGACACCTGAAGGCACACGAAGTCTCATCGATGCTGGTGCAGATGCAGTCAAGGTAGGTGTTGGTCCTGGCTCTATTTGTACAACCCGTGTAGTTGCAGGAGTGAGTATCCCCCAAATTACGGCAATTTACGACTGTGCGCAGGAAGCTGATAAAGCAGGGGTGCCGATTATTGCCGATGGGGGGATTCGTTACTCTGGAGACATCGCGAAAGCTATTGGAGCAGGCGCAAGTTCCGTTATGATTGGCAGTTTACTCGCCGGAACGGATGAGAGCCCGGGCGATACAGTTATCTATCAGGGTAGAACCTATAAGATGCATCGCGGAATGGGGTCATTAGGAGCGCTGCGGAAACGGATGACCCGTGCCCCAGAAGAAAGTTCGGAGGACATTTCTAAACTTGTACCTCGTGGGATTGAAGGGCGTGTTCCGCACAAAGGAAAACTGAGTAATTTCGTCTATCAATTGGTCGGTGGTATTCGTTCCGCTATGGGGTATTGTGGAACCCCAGATATTGAAGCGTTGCGTAGCGATAGCCAATTTGTCCGGATGTCAAGCAGTGGATACCGCGAAAGCCATCCGCACGATATTGATATCACTGAAGAAGCACCGAATTACACAGTAGCGGGTCTTACCACATAACTGTTTTTTAGATATGCTTTTCACGGTGCCTTTTGTGATAGCATATATCTATATAATAGGATACGCACAACTCATAATTCCTTAAAATACGGAAAGGAAGCTGAAGATTTATGAAAGTTAGCGAAGAGATGTCTTTTTGGGATAGACTCTATATCCCAGCGTTGATTAAGGGGATGTTTACGACGTTAAAACATATCCCTAAGAAGAAATTAACCTACCAATATCCTGAAGATCCGAGGAGTGTGGATGAACGCAATGAACGCTATCGCGGCATTCACAAACTAACGACGACCGAGAAGGATGAAATTAAGTGTGTCGCCTGTTTTTTGTGCGCGACCGCTTGCCCTGCCGACTGTATTACTATCCAAGCAGCACCCGCCCCCGAAGGTTGGACGACCAAGGAAGGTTATCAGCGCGAGAAGTATCCCGATGTCTTTGAAATCAATATGCTCCGTTGCATCTTTTGTGGATATTGTGTTGAGGCTTGCCCTGAGGACGCGATTCGGATGACAGGCTTAACGCTTCCGCAGTACTTCCGTGAACGTCAAAAAGAGGGTGAAAGTCTTGGAAGTTCCCGCAGTGATTTCATTTTTGATCGCGATATGCTTGTTGCAAACAACGACATTCCGCAAGAAGGGCTGAGTGTTGAAGCACGATAAGGTATCGTTTGAGACAATTGATGGCACCAGTGTACACTCCCTTTCCGAATAAAAAGTATAGCATTATCTATGCAGATCCGCCGTGGGACTACAAGGGACAACTGCAACATACAGGGAGTGGTGGGAAGGATAGTGGGGGCGCAATTCGACATTATCCGACGCTGCCAGTGTCAGAAATGGAGGCGTGGGATATCGCAGCAATCAGTGAAGAGAATTGTCTGCTTTTTATGTGGAGTTCATCCCCGCATCTGGATCAGGCGATTCGGCTCGGTAAGGCATGGGGCTTCCGATGGGCAACTGTTGCTTTTGTGTGGGATAAGGAGCGTGTGAATCCGGGTTTCTATACGATGAGCCAGTGTGAATTATGCCTCGTTTTCAAACGCGGGAATATTCCGCAACCTCGAGGTGCCAGAAACATCAGGCAACTTGTTAAGGCAAAACGGACGCGCCATTCTGAAAAACCTGATGTCGTGCGTCAAGGGATTGAGGAAATGTTTCCCTGTCAGTGTAAGATCGAATTGTTTGCACGAAGACGGTACGAAGGCTGGGACGCTTGGGGACTTGAGATACCATTAACTCATAACTAACAACTGATAACTTTTTTATTGCCTAAGTTTATTTGAAAGGCAGATGATTGAATCGACCCAATGCAAGGATTATCGCTTAATTTTCGTTCAAACGCGCTTTTTGCGTTAACTGATAAAATCAAATCCAGTATTGAGGGACGGATGAGTTGGGGAGACACCTTCGGTTTGGGACTTGGTGTGAAAGCAGATAAACATCTAATTGTTTGGACACCGAAGGAGACTTCAGAAGGGGACATTCTGCCCGGTTTTGACTCAGAAGATGGTGAGCTGACAGTGAAAATGCGACCGCGTCCGGGAGCATGGGTCTCTTGGATTGACGAGGCGAAGGTTTCTGCTGATGCTCGCGACGATTATGATCGGGTCCACAGAAGTATACAGGAACTTGAACGCAACGCACGCCAAATCACAGATTTTGCCGATGGTGTTGTTACTGACATCACGATTCAAAACTTGGGAAAATCTCTTACCCTCTCTGAATTGACCCAAGAAGTTTTGAAGGCGCGCTTGGCAGTACCCAGTACCGTCAAGACAGGTGGTTATGTGCTGGCGCGGGTTGATGAACCCGATACTGCAGAGGTTCCCGCGGCTACTGTTATCATTCCAGAGCAGACCCATATTCATCGCGTACACCTCAATGAAGATGCTCTTTTTGACCAACTGTTGAATAATGACTACAATCGACTTCTTGTTGTCATTAGGACTCATATTAGACAGTACCCTGATTTGACTGATTTGGGGCACAGTTTGGCGCTTCATACGCGCCTCTTTGAAACCTTTAGTGATGAAGGTGAAAAAGCAACGGATCCAACGACGGAACTCGGTCCCATTCAGGTACTCGCCACAGCAGCGGTTTACAATCCGCTCGAACCAGAAACACTTCAGTTAGTTCCTATTGCTTTTGATGCGTCTGCAGATGAAATTGAAGCAGCTATCACTGAGGGTGCCAAGAAAATTGAAGCGTATACGGTGAAAGCTAACCAGCACGCGTATCAGTTAATGGCGCAATTTCAGCAAGGGGTGGAAACCCGTTTGAGAGCACTTGTTCTCGGACCCGGACAGCGTGTCCACAATAAGGTTTGGGACGATTTGGTGATTCGAGAACTACGGAATACTATACTCGATTTTGTCGAATTTTATGAAACTTGTCTAACTGAATATTTTGGGGAGGACATCGCAGCAGCGAAAAAAGAGGTACTTACCCAGAATATTGATCCAATGATAGAATTTTGGCAGTTACAGGATAACCCGCAGCTAACGCTGAATCATCTCATCCAATCCTGTTACAAACTTGCGAATCAAGTACTGGATCGCGCTACCGGACTATTTCATGACTTGGTGTTTGAGCAAGATTTTATTGAAACCGGACTTGTCAAGCAGGTGGAACTCCTAATTTTTGAGAATAACGAACTTTTAGACGAGATTTATCTTCCGAAATGGACGCGCGGGACAGTACGTGAGAAAATTGCTGGCGTTGCGCTACGGTCAACTTTACATGCATCCCAAATTGAACGTCTTGGGACTATCTGGTTGGAATTGCTTGGACTCGCGAATTTTGTGAGTCAGCGCGAACAAGATTTTGAAGTCGTTATTCAACCGTTGGTCGATCTCTTATTGGCGACAAAAATGGTAGGGCAAACACAGCGCCGAAGTCAGCAGGCACAGCAACGCCGCAGTCCTGCCAATTTTGCCGGTTTTGAAATTCCAGATGATGATTTTGAGCAGCTCCTCAATCATGTGAAGCTGCATTTGCCAACGATAAAGCAGTGGTTGGAGCATCTGCCACCAAAAGTAGACCAGCAACAGCATTACGCGACCTTATGGACGTTACTGCTTGATGGTAAACTGCGTGAACGACTCCTCGCTGATATCCAACCCACTTGTGATATTAACCTCAGTGTACCAGACCAGACAAAGCGGCTCATCAATCTCATGTTGGGAAGTACGCTGATTATCCAAGCCGAAAAAGACCGAAAGTCGATAGAACGCAGTCTGAATCGGGCAATTATCTCGAAAACTGGGCACGAATTGACGAATGTCACCACACCCGCGATGCTCGCTATACATGGGGATGCGCTCCTTGCAATTCTCTATGAGGAATTATTGGGTTACCACGACACTTTGGCGAAGCGGGTGAACCGACTCTCCAATGCACCTCAAAAACGGAGAAAGCGGCGGCATCAGCAGTCAGGGAACGGTAACCCCGCGGATATTGAAGCAGTTGAAGCGGAACAGGAAAAAGTCAAGGAACTCATGATCTACCTGAGACCTTATCGGCAGGAGGAGGTTATCGGGACTTTAGCGATGGCTGGACTTGATCCGATCGCATCCAATCTTGAGGAGATTCGGAGACAACAGGTGCTCAGTTTTGATGTCAGTGATTTGCCTGCTATCGGTGAAACATGGCTTAGCGAAAGCAAGGGCATTGAGGATTATCCGAATCTGCGGATGTTCCTCCTACAGAACCAACTCCCTATATCTACGACTGGTAGGTTACTCATGGGATTGCGACAGCAGTTTCCCGATGAACTCTTCAACCATGTGATAGGACTTATTCAAGAGGTGAAAGTACTTCAAAGCGGGGACTATAAAGGCGAATCTCTCAATCAGTTTGTCTCTTATATCTCTGAAAAAGTGTGGCGATGGGAATTGACGCAGATTACAGAGGCTGAACTCCCACTTTTGCTCAAGGAGAAAGTCCTTGCATCAGCAATCTGCTATGAGAAAGAGGTCGAAACCTTGATGGAATATGTTGAGCGTTATGATGAACTTATATCCACTAAACTCGCTGCGGATTCGGAACTTGATGGCCATCGTCAATATCTTGAAGAACAGTTTCAAGCGATTGTTGAAACACTTTTGGTATAAAGGTGATAGATGAAAATAGTTTTGTTAGGCAACAATCAGTTTGCCGTCTCGGTTACTTGGGGCTTATGCCAATTAGAGGCGGTGCGTGAAGTTGCCTTTGTGTCAGCTGCGGCATCGAGCAAAAATAGATTTGTTCATTCAAAAGAAGCCGCACCGGCGAGTCTCCGAGATCTCGTGGAGGCAAATGCATTAAGCGCAAGTGGTACCGCAATTTCCGTTTACAACTCGTTAGAAGGGTTGTCCGGGGCAGATGTCATTGTTTTGCTACCACCGATGGGACAATCGGGTTTCCGGTCGCCTCAAGCGTCTAAAACAACAAGCATCGCATTCGCACGCGGTTTTGTTTCCGGAATCCAGCAATATGCTTCGGATGCCAAAATCTTGGTGGCGACATCTCCAGCGAATTACGTTGCTGCGTGGATATATCAAGCCCTCGGTACTGGACAGGTTATCGGTCTTGGAAACGGTGCTGCTACTGCGCACCTGACTGCTGAAATTGCGAATCGTGTCAAGGTTTCAGTGCAAGATGTGATGGCTCTGACTATCGGAAGTGATCAGGAGACATACCCACTTCCACAATACTGCCGTGTCAACGGTATTCCGATCGCACAACTAATGCCTGACACTGACATCGAACGTCTCCGTGAAGCAGTCGTGCAGCGTTGTCCATACACAACAGATGCGGGGTATACGTTAATCAGCCACATTTTGCAGGTGGTTTCAGCCATTGCACTTGATAGAAATCGGGTGATGAGTATTGGGACCCGTGTCTCAGCCGGATCAACATCGGTTTATTTGAACGTTCCAGCGAAAGTTGGATGTAATGGTGTTACCGACATCGTTCCGCTCGCATTGACGGAAGAACAACGCCAGCAGTTTAAAAAATTAGTCGCCGAGAGTGCTACAGACCAAGCGTCATAAAATTTCGGTTTCCGAATCAAAGAAATACAAGATGAGAGAAATATACCAGAAAATCCCAGAATTGATTGAGACTTCTCAGGTCGGTGCCTATTGTACCGTTGTGGAGACGAAGGGTTCAACACCACAAAAGCCTGGCTCAAAACTGCTAATTCTGCCCGATTTGCGAAATGTGGGCACCCTCGGCGGTGGATGTGTTGAAGCGGAAGCACGCCGACAAGCGATTGGGTTGATGCAAGGCGGAATGCCGCGACTCCTTGAGTTTCAATTGGATAGTGATTACGGTTGGGACGATGGACTCATCTGCGGCGGGAACATGAAAATCTTCATCGATCTGCCGAAAACGTCCGCCGAAGCCGAGATGTTTGAACGTCTTCAAGCACTCAATGAAGAAAAAATCCCGCTCGTCTGTGCGACTGTTGTAACCAGTGAAAAACAGGGCGTGGAAGTTGGGATGAAAATGATCTTTGCCAACACGGGTGAGCGCATCGGGACATTGGGCGATTCGGCTTTGGAGACTGCGATTGAAGAGAAAACTGAGGGGGTTCTTAAGGACAATCGCGCAGTCCTATTTCGAGAAAGCGGGACGGCTGGAGTTTTCTTAGAACCGTTGCAGCCGCGACCCACGCTGCTTATTGCGGGCGCAGGGCATGTCGGTCAGGCACTCTGTCATCTTGCCAATTGGTTAGACTTTGATGTCGTTATTGTTGATGATCGCGCCGACTTCGCTTCCGCTGAGCGGTTGCCGGAGGCAGACAACATTATTGTCGGTGATATTGAAACGGAACTCCGAAATTATCCAATCACCCCACTCACCTATGTCGTGATTGTCACCCGTGGACATCAACACGATGAGTCGGCACTCCATGCTGTTGTTGAATCGGATGCCCGCTATATCGGTTTGATAGGGAGCCGCCGGAAAATTAAACTCATATTCGACGATTTACTGGATCTTGGGATTCCCACGGAAAGACTTCAACGGGTTTACGCGCCTGTTGGTCTAAATATTAACTCGAAAACCGTGCCGGAAATTGCTGTGAGTATTGCATCGCAGCTCATCCAGATCCGTAACGCCGCTGAAAATGTTCAGACCTTCGATGCACAACCTGAGAGAATGCCTACGGTTAAAGTCGCAGGAGCATAGATATGAATGATGTTCATGTAAAAGAGGACAAATTTTATAATCTCTCCGAAGTCGTTGATGCTGTGAAAAAGACACTTGATCTTGTGAGTGAGAAGTCTAATAGACACAATGAACTTCGTTATTCATCCACGGATGTTTATTGGCTTTTGTATGATATGCTCCAGTATATCAACAGAAATGTTCCCGGTGAATTTTCCTTGCTTCAGATCCAAAAAGGAGTTTACCGAGTAAGATATACGGCTGAAGATATGGCAAAACAGAAGTCGAGTCGAAAACTCAAAGCAGAGGTAAACCGAACGGCACGTTATCTCGAAGAATTAACGGGTAGACGACCTCCGTGGGGCGAAAAAGAGTAAGTGTCTCTAAGGAGAAATCTATGGCAGTCATAGATTGGCTAAATGCAAATGACGGGTCTATAATAGGGATTGTCACTGTTGTACTTGTCGGTATCACAGGCTATTATGCCTATTTAACGCGTCGATTACTAAAAGCCTCTGACACACCTGAAATTGCGATCTCCGTCCGTCCGCATGAGGCACACGTTAATGCGGTTATGTTATGCATAGAGAATATAGGAACGGGAGCAGCTCGTAGTCTACAGTTCGCTACAAACCCTTCTTCTGTGTCTGCTCTAGATATACCGCTTGAGAAGATTGGTGTCCTTAGGAATGGAATCGCCTACTTTGAACCAGGACGGAAAATTGAGCAGCTTCTAGTGATTGTATTGGGGAAAGGGAAATTGAATGAATTAAGAAAAGCAGCACTTGAAATCACAGTTATGTATAAAGATTCAGCAAACCATGAACATAAACGTGCTTTTCGTCTTGATTTTGGCGAATTTGAAGGCTTTTCACAGTTTGGCACACCACCACTTTATGAGATGGCAAAAAATATTAAAAAGATACAAGAAGACTTACATCGTATTGTTACTGGCTCGCGAAAACCAATAATTCTCACGGAACCACTATCTGAACATCGCCGACAGGAGTTTACTAACTCGTTGGAAAATCGAATAAAACATTTGCCAAAAGAAACTCAAGAAAAAACTTTGCGGGAGGTCGATGTTGTCGTCAGCAAGCGAGAGCAGGAAGTATACGAAAAGGAGCAAAATGAGAAAACAGCAACAGACACAAATTCATGATGAAGAGGAAGTGAAACCGATGACAGTTACAGTTCATATCTGCCCAGGTGAACGTTTGTTTTTTGAAGTCCCTGATGATATAGACGATATAGTGGATATATCAATGAATGACAATCCACAATTACCCTATGAGGAATTTAAAGCAGCATTAGAAGAATGGGATGCCTTAGTGAGGAAATTTGCCAAGCCTGATGCCAAGCCATTATCCGACTATGCTGTGAGCCGTGAAGGTATATACGAAGACCATTTATAGACATGATTTATCTGATAGATACCAATATTTTGTTGCGGTTTGTGGATCCTACTGACGCAAGTTATCTAAGGATTCAAGCATCCATTGATAAATTACGGGCAAATGGTCATCAACTGCGGGCGACATCACAAAATTTCGCGGAATTTTGGAACGCTTCAACTCGACCCACTGATCGAAACGGTTTTGGACACACAGCGTTTGAAACAGGTCAGATATTGCAGCGTCTTGAACGACTTTTCCCGTTGTTGCCGGATTCGTCTGCTACATATCCCGAATGGAAAAGGCTCGTCGTGAATTATAGCGTTTTAGGTGTTCAGGTCCACGATGCGCGATTGGTTGCCGAAATGCTTATCCATGACGTAACACACATCCTAACTTTCAACACACAAGACTTTACCCGCTACGCCCCAGAAGGAATTGTGGCTGTTGATCCAGCGGCAGTTTAGTAAAACATAAATTTAAGGAGAGTATTTCGTGAATCAGGAATCAAAAGTAACGGTTGAAGATATTGAGATGTCCATAGAGGCGTTGGATGCCCAAAAAGCCGCCGACATCTTTGAGGAACACGGATGCCTTGTCGTCCGCGGGTTAATGAAACCCTATATTAAAGCAATTCATCAAGATATCGAGGCTGCTGCTGCGGAATCCATATCCTTACTTGACCAAGCAGAACAGATTGTTGAAGGGTGGCGTACACCGAATGGCACGCTATTCCTACCAGCACCAGAAGGCTATGAACGCGACAAACAGATTATGGTGTTGGCGGTGAACTATCAGACGAGCGCAGCGTTCTTCCAATCCTCTTTCGATGAAACCACAGCCAATATCGTTGAGGCAATCTTGGGACCGAATGTAGAAATATTTGGTAACGGACAATGTCTCTATAAGGAACCGGTTGGCGGACACCCGAAGCATCTACATCAGGATTCTGCCTACTTTGAACATCGCTATCAAGGTCCCGTCGGCATTCTGAACTATGTTGTAGATACGGATTTGGTAAATGGTGCGTTACACGTCGTGCCGGGTTCGCATCAACTCGGGCAGCTCAAACATATTGATACGTTCTCGCACCTCGGTCTGGAGGAAGATGAGTGGCCCTGGGAAAGCGCGCTCCCTATTTCTGGTAAAGCCGGTGATTCTATCTTCTTTAACGTTAAGACTATACACGGCTCCAAACAAAATATGTCCGACAAACCGCGTCCGGTTTTCATTAACCGTTACCGTCGAACAGACGACTTTGTAGTCATCGGTGGGACAACGACAACAAACCGGGCAGAAGCCGAGAAGCGTGCCGATGCAGCTGAGGAAGCGAAGAAATCTAATAGTGATCGAGGCTTGATGTTGCGCGGATTCCGTCCCTTTGGTTAATAAAAAATGAAATGGGCAGATGTCCTCTGCCTTACAATTGATACAACATCAGATAGATAAGCACGCCTGTTATCGAGACATACAACCAGATCGGAAAGGTAATCTTCGCGATACGACGGTGTGCATCAAACCGTTCACGCCACGCCAAATAGAGCGTCCGTAACGCCAACGGCACTATCACAAACGCCAAGATAATATGAGAAATCAGGATGGTAAAGTAGACGGGACGGATCCATCCCTGTTTTGTAAACGGCTTCGATCCTGCGTGATAGTGATAAATGACATAGCATATCAAGAAAAGTACAGATACGCCAAAAGCTGCCAGCATGCAATTTTTATGTGCTGTAATCTTCCGTTGGCGGATTTGCACATACCCTATTGTCAGCAGGAGGCCGCTGATTGTGTTTAGCGTCGCATTGATCGTCGGCAGGTCTGAAATCTCAAGCAATCTTTTCTCCTTCCGCTATCGGGGCCACCGATACGCTTGTGCACCTTTTGAATTCTCTAACGCAAATTCCCACCGTTCACACCACGTCTTATATTCTGTGTTACCCGCTTCGGGACGCAAACGACTCCGCATAAGAAATGCAGGGTAGAAAGGTCTTCCTGTCGGTTGATAGACATCGTGATAACGGAGGTCGAAACTCCATCGGATGCTGTCTGACTCGTTCGGTTTCGCACTATGAAGCGTGTAGTTGTGGAATAAGATAACACCGCCTGCGCGGATTGGTAGCGGCTTGGGCGTAAGGTCAGCAGGTTGATTTTCCGGTAGAACCGCCAATCCACCTGATGTCCAATCGTGCTTGAAAAGCCCCATCTTATGACTCCCCGGCAGCACTTGCAGACACCCGTTTTCCAACGTCGCGTCCACAATCGGAATCCAAACCGTTAGCATAAAGTACGGGTCCGTATCGGGCCAGCATACACCTGCGTCCTGATGCCAAGGTGTGGGTCCCCGCTGTGAGCTCTTTATTGGCAAAACAGCACGGATATGTTGGATCGGATTGCAGATAACCTCGGAACCGACAAAGGATTCTGCGATGTCAAGGATTTTCGGGTTCTTCAGAAAGTTAAAGGTCGCCTCACCACGCGCTTGCATAATATCAAGGCTTGCCGTTACTTCTTGTGCCTCATTCGCAAGATGAAGCAGCCGTTCCGTAAACGGTTTATCAGTGTGTGTATCGCTAACCTTTCCGTCTGTATGCAATTTCTCGGCGCGTTCTGCGATGATTCGGCTGTATTCGCCAATAACGGGACCCAGATCGGTTTCATCAAGCGCATCTTCAAGCAGTAGGTATCCGTTGTCGTGAAAGAACGAAACTTGAGATTCGGTTAAACGCATGATTGCGTCCTCCTTGCGTTGTGCCTATCCCCACCGTTGTTCTGGCGGATCAAAGACAAACCCGTGGAAAAACTTCCGCTGTTCGGGTGAAAGTTGCTCGTTATAGAAATGTTTAGAATAGCCCCAATGTTCTTGCGAAGCGATCATCCACGGATGCTCGTAGGCATAATAGAGCATTTCCCGGCATCCGTCTGATTTGGTAAAGATACCCGCAGAATGCCAGACGGCATTATGGAATAGAATAGCACTCCCCGGTGGCGCACACACCTCCAGTGCACCCGGATACTCATACGGATACCTGAGGTCTTCATGGCTCGGATCGTACATCGCTGTGTGGCTCCCCGGTATAAGCCACAAATTCCCTTGTCCACCTTCTGTCATGTCGGTCAGATAATAGCCGATTTTGAGCTGCAGAAACGGAATTGGACGTAGGTTTCGATAGCCTTCGTCGTGTCCGTCGATGTGCCATCCCATCGGACGTTCCTTTAAATCCGAAGCGTGTTCAACGATGGCATCCGAAGCGTGGTGGTGGGGCATCTTATTGAGCAAACCCGTAACATAAGGCAGAATAGGCTCCCAATCAAGAAGTTCCAAGAACGCCGGATGATCGCCGAGGATATAGAAAATACGGGTGCTTCTTTCACCGTGGATGTGGGTCATACCGGTTTCGGTTACCCCTTTCTCCTCACATTCCCGCCGTTTTTCAATCACCTCAGCAAGGGCACTCCTGAGTATGGAGACGTGTGAAGGGGTAAAAAAATCTTCCAAGACGAGATAGCCATTATTTTCAAAGAAAAACTTTTCGGCATCAGTCAATTCGTGAGACATACAGTAAACCCTCTTTTTTTTATCGTAAAACTCACAATTTATGTATACACCTACGGCTTAAAAAGGGACGCGTTTGTAGTAGGGCAATTCTGCGGCGTACTCGCCCCGGTTCATGCCATTAAGGCATGAATACCGTTGATTCATGCGAAGGGCATTATTGCCCGTCGTGTCAAAGGGTGCCTGGACTATAAATCGAACAACTTTATGGCGTTTTCACTAAAAATTCGTGCTTTATCTGCTTCAGGGATGGGCATCGCCTCAATCAAACCGACAAATCGTGGCATATCTACCCACGGATGGTCTGTTCCAAATAGCAGCCGCTCTGCCCCCGAATACTGATAAGCGTACTGTAATGATTCTACCGATGGCGACACGGTATCCAAATAGATACGTCGCAGATACGCACTCGGTGGTTGTGTTATATTTTCTCTGGCTCTGCCGAGTACCTCTGTCTGATGATCAATCCTGCCGCTCATATAGGGTAGAACACCGCCAACATGCGGCATCACGATTTGCAAATCCGGGTGACGTTCGAGAATCCCACTCAGAATTAGTCGTAACAGGGCAAAGCTGTTATCCACCTGTAACCCCATCATACCAATCATCCAGTGGTCTTTGATCGCCTCACCCCACGTCGGAACGGTCGGATGCATCACAATCGGCATCCGTAGTGTTTCAGCGTGTGCATAGACGGGTTCAAATTCTGGTGCGTCAACCGGTTTCCCACCGATATGGGAATAGAGCATTATCCCGCGGAATCCGAGTTGTTTGACGCGATCCATTTCTGTTATGGCTTCATCTGGATTTTGCCACGGAAGGCATGCCAATCCTACGAACCGCTGTGGATATGCCTCCACGAGTTCGACGATGGCATTGTTAATTGCTTGCGCGCCTTTGCTTCCTAATTCAGGCGCGAGCATGCACGGTGGGGGGATATTGGTGCTGAGGAGTGCCATATCGACTTCTGCTGCGTCCATATCCTTGAGTTTACGTTTCGGATCGTAGGCTTCGTCTTGTAAGCGAAAGGTCTGGACATCGCCGTACGTAACAACAGCCTCACTGCCGCGGCGGATGACTTGCGGAGGGTGCGGGTTCTGCCCCAGGATTTCGATATAGGCGTTTGGAAATATGTGGCTCTGACAGTCAATTCGCATTTTTTCGGTCATCAATATCGTTTAAGGCGCGGGTGCTTACTCTTTGAATTCTGCGATGACTTTGCGTATACCTGACAATGCATTTTCTGCAGCAGTTACCCGAGATTCAAGCTTTGCAATCCACGCTGCTTTTTCAGCAGAGAGTGTGTTCTGTTGCTGTTCTGGCGCAGGGGCGTTCACGGGGGACTTTTTGGTGTCGTCGGGTTGCTGGTTAGTTCCGAGCATTGCTAACGCTGCTTGTAGTTTCCGCCACGGCTTCTGAAAACTGAAATCCTCTGTGAGTTTATCGATGCGGACGATAGTGAAGACGCGCGTTGTCTTGAAGTCAGGATGATAGTCAACCATCAGGACACTGATGCCGGGTCCGATCTTCTCTTTGTAGCGCGGGTGCATCTGAAGCAGTTTCATGACCATCTTATGCTCTGTGCCCTGTAGGGGTTCTTTCAGGGGCGCGGTATCCCGAATCAACTCGAAGCGTTTTTGAATGTCTTCAACGCTCTCAAAAGTTTCTCCTACGAATTCAATCACTGTTTCATTCTCCTTTAACGAAAGAAATTTCGATAGATTTTGTGCCTTTTAGTATGCCACGTCTAACCGTTTTTTTCAAGGAATCTTTTTAGCCAAAGATTGTTGCGCTTCACTCCATCTTATGCTATCATCTAATACATAAAAAACCAACCGCTAATTGATCCTCTCACTTAACAGGAGCGTTTATGAAAGACCGGAAACATTTTATTCTCATCGGTTATCTGCTGATATTCAGCGTAAGTATTTATCAAAACGTTAACGCCCAAGAAAATCTCGCCCAAGAGGCGTATGCGATTTTTGAACAAAACTGCCTGAACTGCCACGGGGAACACGGCGCATTTACTGAGGAAATCATCATTGAGCACACGGTGCTCCTCGAAACTGGAGCTGTCATTCCAGGGCAACCGATTGACTCTACACTCTATACACGGCTCCTCGAAAAAGACCCTATCAGACGCATGCCCCTCGGACAACCTCCACTCCCACCCGCGGCGATCCACACCATCCGAAACTGGATTCAAGCTGGTGCCCCGAGTTGGGAACACACAACGGAGATCGCCGGCACTTTCATCACACCTGCGGAGATGCTGACACACATCGAAAACCACGTCAACACACTGGCACCGTTTGATCGCACCTTTGCACGCTATTTTACCTTCACACATCTGTATAACGCCGATGAGAGTGCTGAATCCCTTCACGCCTATCAACGCGCCCTTTCCAAACTCGTGAATAGCCTATCGTGGGGACGTGAAGTGATCCGACCGCAACCCATTGACGGAGAAGAAACGATCTTCTATATCGATCTCCGCGACTACGAATGGGAGATTGGCCCCAACCGCTGGACGCTGATTGAAGTGGAATATCCGTATAGCATTGCGTTCGACGCACCCACAGAGACAACACTGCGTGAAAAGTTAACGACGCTCCGTCAAGAAATGAACTGCGAAGTGCCGTTCGTGCATGTGGACTGGTTTCTCGCAACGGCTTCCCTACCGCCGTTGTATCACGATATTCTTGGACTACCTGAGACAGTCGGGGAACTGGAAGCAGACCTGGATGTGAATGTGGTTGAGAATATCCGTAACGCTGCGGGAAGGCGCGTCTGGCGTGCGGGTTTCAATAATTCGGGTGTATCGAACCACAACCGCGTTGTGGAACGCCACATCTCTCGGTATGGTGCGTATTGGAAGAGTTACGACTTTGCGGGAAGTGTGGGTTCACAGAACATCTTCACGCATCCGTTGTCTTTTACACACGATGGTGGCGAGATTATCTTCAACTTGCCGAACGGTTTACAGGCGTATTATCTCACAGATGCCGGGGGTAGACGTTTGGACGCGGCACCGATAAGCATTGTCTCGAATCCTGCGGCGAGTGATCCGACGGTTCGGAACGGTCTGTCGTGTATCGGGTGTCATACGGAGGGAATGAAAGCCTTTGAAGATCAGGTGCGTGTTGTTGTTCAGCAGAACCCCAACCCACCCTATAACAAAGCACAAGCGTTGCGGTTGTATACTGAAAAAGTCGTCATGGACCCACTCGTATCTGAGGATACGCAGCGGTATCGTCAAGCACTTGAGGCAGCAGGCGATATATTTGGGGGTATTGAACCGGTTCAACGGTTTCATGAGGCGTATCGGTCGCCACTTGATGCATCATACGCTGCGGCAGCAGTCGGTTTAGAGACAGAAACATTTCTTGCGGAGATTCGTGAGAATGTAGGTTTACAGAGTTTAGGGTTGCTGGTGTTAGAAAATGGGACGATAAAACGGGATACGTGGACAGAGAACTTTAGTGAAGTCGTTTTTGCATTGGATTTCCCATCGCGAAGTGCAGGCATCAATGTTGATCCACAAACAGAGATTATCCCTGGAGCGTCTGTACACATTCCTGACCCGAACCTCCGTGCCGCAATAGCAGACACCCTCGACAAAGCACCGGGAGACCCGATTACCACAGAAGAAATGGCTACTTTGCAGAAACTGTACACTGGTTACTATAACATTAGCGATTTAACAGGACTTGAATTCGCAAAGAATTTAATAGATTTAACTCTCCAGGACAATCCTTTATCAGACATTTCGCCGCTTGCTTCGCTGACAAAATTACGTCACCTAAGCATTCGAGACACTGAAGTCTTCGACCTTTCGCCGCTATCGAGATTGTATGAACTTGAAGTCATAGACGCCACATCACTTCGTATATCAAGTCTCGCTCCCTTGGCAGGGCTCAAAAACCTGAAAAAGTTAGACACCGCACACACTGATATTACTGACCTGTCACCTTTGGCAGGATTGACAAACCTAACAAGGCTCCGCTTATATGACTGCAAAGCAACCGACCTGTCCCCCTTGAAAGGCTTAACAAAACTGAGATGGTTCGGTTTGCCGCAGAACGATAATGTCCAGGACTTCTCACCCTTGTCAGGATTAACAGAGTTGAGACATCTTGACCTATTCGATACTGGTATTTCGGATCTTTCCCCGCTATCAGGCTTGGTTAATTTGGAAACGTTGATACTAAACAGCAACAACATTGTAGATGTCTCACCACTTACATCTCTGCGTAACTTAAAAAGGTTAGAACTTCACGAGAATAACATATCTGACTTCTCACCCTTGGATCCCATACGCGAGACGATAGAAGTCTTCATTTGGGACAGCAACCCTGGGTTTCCACAAGGTGGTCCAAAAATTGCGGGGCCTTGGCTATGGCTAACCTTGCCAGCAAACTGGGGTGAGGATTTCCTTCTGACGGATTACTTCGCAAAAGTATCCAACAATAAAGTTACAGAAGAACAGATCGCTACCCACGGGGTCTCGGAGGGAGCTTCTATAGGAGAAAGTGTGTGGTCGGTTGGAACACTTGAGCCTTATAACGCGGATCGCAAATATAAGAATGCGACGAACCTTACAAGACTATTCGACGCTCAAGGTGCTATTGAAGTTGGTGACGGCGCGGATCATGTTGTCGTCTATGGTTCTATCCCTGTGTTCTCTCCGAGAACACAGCAGACGAAAATATTCATAGGTACCAGTCATCCTCGGAAAGTCTATCTTAATGGCAAGTTAGTTCATGATCAAGCCTTCGGTCTCGGGGATCATGATTACAAAACATTTTTTCCAATCACACTACAACCCGGGAAAAATGTGTTTTTGATAAAACTTGGTGCTAAGTGGGAGACTCATCTATATTCTTTCTTGTTCGGATTTGAACCTGGCACGGAATATGAGGTATACAATCCGCGTGTTGGATATACTTTCTCTGAGCCTAAAGTCCATGTGGGTGATACCTTCACCCTCGATCTCAGCACAGAGGATGTCTACGATTTAGCAGGCTGGCAATTTGATATTGCATTTGATCCAACAATCCTTGAAGCCGTTGAAGTGAATGAAGGCGATTTTCTCAAGGAAGGCGGCGGAACGACCTTCTTCCAAAAAGAAACAATTGATAACGCGACAGGCAAGATTACAAAACTCAGCTCGGCACGACTCAGCGAAGACGGGGTCACCGGCACAGGAACACTCCTGTCAGTAACCTTCACCGCGAAAACACCCGGACAGACGCAGCTCACACTCGAAAACTTCCAACTCGCTGCGATTACGGGAGAACCTATTCCCGTAGGTCTGCCGGAGATACTTATCACGATAGAAGTACAACTCACGACTGGAGATGTCAACCGAGATGGACAGGTCAGCATTCTGGACATGGTGCTGGTGGCACGTCAGTTTGGGAACACTGTTCCTTCGGACTCGGCAGTTGACATAAACGGCGATGGCGTTATCAACGTTTTAGATCTGATTCTTGTCTCTCAGCACATGGGTGAATCCAGCGACGCAGCTGCCCCGTCTCTTGTTGGAATAAACGAGAGTGAATTGGATCCGGCGACAGTCAGGGCATGGATCGCACACGCAGAACTTGAAGACGATGGCTCTATTGCCTTCCAACAAGGGATAGCGAAACTTCGGGAACTCCTATCATCGCTGCTGCCGAAAGAGACAGCACTGCTCCCGAACTATCCGAATCCGTTCAACCCAGAGACGTGGATACCGTATCAACTCTCCGAACCTGCGGAGGTAACGTTGCGTATCTATGCTGTGAATGGTGAATTGGTTCGGACGTTGGCATTGGGACATATCCCTGCAGGTATCTATCAGAGTCGAAGCCGTGCGGCGTATTGGGATGGAAAAAATGAGGTAGGTGAGTCTGTCGCGAGCGGTGTCTATTTCTATACATTGTCCACGGAGTCCACACGCGACTCCGTTACCGCAGGCAACTTTACGGCTACGCGGAAAATGCTGATACGGAAGTAGGACGAAATTAACCAAATGTATAGCACGTCCCTTGAAAACTTTTGCTTTTCGGAACAGTTCGTGTTATTATAATAAAATATGGCAACGCATTCTCAAGAAGATAAGCATCGTGTTTACATTGATGCAACGATTCCGAGTTATCTGGTTTCTAATCCGAGTCAAGTTCCTAAGACTGCTGAGCGGCAAAGAATCACACAGGCGTTTTGGGAGGATACGCGTTTTGAGTTTATCTTGTCTGACTATGTTGTTGACGAAATATCAGTAGGAAATAGGGAACAGGCAGCCAATAGACAGCGCGCGGTTGAAGGACTCACTATTGTAGTCGCTGCGTCTCTGGAACTTGATTTTGCGAGACTTTTGGTTGCTGAAAAGGCACTTCCGCACAATGCGTTTACTGATGCGGTACACATAGCTGTCGCTACAACACATAATATTCACTTTCTTGCAACGTGGAACTTCGCACACCTCGCAAACTCACACACTAAACCGAGGATTGAGCAGATATGTCGTAATGCGGGTTATACACCACCCCGTATTGACACCCCAGAGGTAATATTGGAGGGGCTCTCTCATGTATGACGAATATGACGAAATTTTGAAAGAATGCCTTGATGCAAAAGCGCGTCTCGTCGACCTTTTCGGAGACTTAGAGACCTACATGGAATTCATGATGAAGAAACAGGAGAAGCGGATAAAACAGGGCGTGAAATATGCAGATTTCTCACCTTATCGTAAAAAGAATCCGGAAAAATCTGAGGTCTAAAGTTCAAATTGCCAGAGGTGCTCTCTCGTGTATGACGAATATGACGAAATTTTGAAAGAATGCCTTGATGCAAAGGCTCGTCTTGTGGCTCTGTTCGGAGACCTGGAAACCTATATGGAATTTATGACGAAAAAACAAGAAAAGGAGATGAAGGAAGGCAAAAAAAATTACATAGATTTACCAATCGTCCGCGTAAAGAAACCCGAAAATCCCAAGGGGAAAGAATAATAGCACTCGTTGATATACTGAAAAATCAGATGTCTTGGACGAGGTCCCTATGTCTTGTCCTTTTTTTTTGTTGGCAAAGTTTTGGGGTATTATCATTTAGAGTATCAAACCGATTCCCAATCAACTGTCTTATTCAAATAGGAGTCTGTATGAAAGTGTGGAAACATTTTATCATTGTGAGTTGTTTATTGTTGTTCAGTATTGGTATCTATCAAAGCGTTAACGCCCAAGAAAATCTTGCACAACAAGCGTATGCGATTTTTCAACAAAACTGCCTCAACTGCCACGGGGAACACGGTGCTTTTACTGAGGAAATCATCATTGAACACACGGCACTCCTCGAAACTGGAGCTGTCATTCCAGGACAACCGGTTGACTCTACACTCTATACACGGCTCCTCGAAAAAGACCCTATCAGACGCATGCCCCTCGGACAACCTCCACTCCCACCCGCGGCGATCCACACCATCCGAAACTGGATTCAAGCTGGTGCCCCGAGTTGGGAACACACAACGGAGATCGCCGGCACTTTCATCACACCTGCGGAGATGCTGACACACATCGAAAACCACGTCAACGCACTGCCACCCTTTGACCGGACGTTTGCACGGTACTTTACTCTCACACATCTCTATAACGCCGGTGAAACCCCCGAAGCACTTCACGCCTATCAGCGCGCCCTTTCCAAACTCGTGAATAGCCTGTCGTGGGGACGTGAAGTGATCCGACCGCAGCCTATCAACCCGGAAGAAACGGTCTTCTATATCGATCTCCGCGACTACGAATGGGAGATTGGTACGAATCGCTGGACACTCATTGAAGCGGAATATCCGTATAATATTGAGTTTGATGCCCCGACCCAAACGAATCTCCGTGAAAAACTGACGCACCTGCGCGGAGCAATGGACTGCGAAGTGCCGTTCGTGCATGTGGACTGGTTCCTCGCCACGGCATCCTTACCACCGTTATATCACGATATACTCGGACTGCCTGAGACAGTCGGGGAACTGGAAACACGCCTTGAGGTGAATGTGGTTGAGAACATCCGCAACGCAGCGGGGCGACGCGTCTGGCGCGCCGGTTTCAACAATTCGGGTGTTTCTAATCACAACCGCGTTGTAGAACGCCACATCTCTCGGTATGGTGCGTATTGGAAGAGCTACGATTTTGCGGGGAGTGTGGGTTCACAGAACATCTTCACGCATCCGTTGTCTTTTACACACGACGGTGGCGAGATTATCTTCAACTTGCCGAACGGGTTGCAGGCATATTATCTCACAGATGCCGGGGGTAGACGTTTGGACGCGGCACCGATAAGCATTGTCTCGAATCCTGCGGCGAGTGATCCGACGGTTCGTAACGGTCTGTCGTGTATTGGGTGTCATACGGAAGGAATGAAAGCGTTTGAGGACCAGGTGCGGGAGGTCGTCCAGCAAAACACGAATCCAGCGTTTAACAAAGCACAAACATTACGTCTCTATACCGAAAAAGTTATCATGGACGCACTCGTTTCTGAGGATACGCAACGGTATCGTCAGGCACTTGAGGCAGCAGGCGATATATTTGGTGGCATTGAACCCGTGCAGCGGTTTCATGAGGCGTATCGGTCGCCACTTGATGCATCATACGCTGCGGCAGCAGTCGGTTTAGAGACAGAAACATTTCTTGCGGAGATTCGTGAGAATGTAGGTTTACAGAGTTTAGGGTTGCTGGTGTTAGAAAATGGGACGATAAAACGGGATACGTGGACAGAGAACTTTAGTGAAGTCGTTTTTGCATTGGATTTCCCATCGCGAAGTGCAGGCATCAATGTTGATCCACAAACAGAGATTATCCCTGGAGCGTCTGTACACATTCCTGACCCGAACCTGCGTGCTGCGATTGCGGATGCATTAGGTAAACACCCCGGTGCCACGATTACCGCGGAAGAGATGGCAACGTTGACAAAACTGAACGCGGCAAACATGGACATCAGCGATTTAACGGGTCTTGCCTCTGCAAAAAACTTAACAGAATTACATATTAGGGATAACCCATTATCAGACCTCTCACCGCTTGCATCGTTGACAAAATTGCGTGACCTACAGTTTCGAGACACTGAAGTGGCGGACCTTTCGCCCCTATCAGGATTGCATGCACTTGAAGTGGTAAATGCCTCAGAGACTCACATAACAAGTCTCGCTCCCTTAGCAAGCCTCAAAAATCTGCAAAAGT
The DNA here is from genome assembly GCA_028820845.1 of Candidatus Poribacteria bacterium. Lineage (NCBI taxonomy): Bacteria > Candidatus Poribacteria > Candidatus Poribacteria bacterium. Next base: position 39,210 of record JAPPII010000115.1, on the reverse strand, counting down.
TAGATATTGTCCATTCTGATATTACCGACCTCTCTCCCTTGGCAGGATTGACAAACCTAACGAGGCTCCGCTTATATGATGTCAAAGCGACTGACCTATCCCCCTTAAAAGGCTTAACAAAACTCAAATGGTTTGGTCTTACGCATACCAATAATATCTCGAATTTCTCCGCTTTATCGGGATTAACAGACTTGGAGCATCTGGACCTCGCCGATACTGAGATTTCGGATATTTCTGCCTTAGCAGGATTGATTAATTTGGAAACGTTGATACTCAATGAAAACTTGATTATAGATGTCTCACCTCTTGCATCTCTACACAACTTAAAAACTTTACAACTTCACGAAAATAACATATCTGATTTTTCACCCTTGGATCGCCTCCGCCAGACTGCAGAAGTCTTCACATGGTTTGGCAACCCGGGGTTTCCGCAAGGCGGTTCCAATATTGAAGGGCCTTGGCTATGGCTAACCTTGCCAGTAAACGGACGCGACGATGACCCTTTAGCACAAGCATCCAACGGTAAGTCTACAGAACAACAAGTCGCTACTCGTGGCACCTCGGAAGGCACACACATAGGTAGCCGTGTATGGTCGGCTGGGATGCTTGATCCTTACGACCCTAATAACCACAAAAGCAATATTACGAACCTTAGACGGTTGTTAGACTCCCATGGTGCGATTGAACCTAATGTTTACGGGCAGAAGTTCTTTGTTTACGGGGTTCTGGCGTTGTATTCTCCGAGAATACAACAAACGCAAATATTTATAGGTTCAAGTGCCGACCAAAAGGTCTACCTTAATGGCAAGTTAGTCCATGAAGACTACACAAACTATGCCCATGGAGCACACAATACCGGTTATCGAACATTTTTTCCTATCACGCTACAAAACGGGAAAAATGTGCTGTTGGTCCGACTTGAGGGGTTCAGAGCACATTATGAACTTTGGTCTCTCTTTTTCGGACTGGAACCTGGCACCGAATATCAGGTATACAATCCGCACGTCGGATATACACTCTCTACGCCTAAAATCCATGCAGGCGATACCTTCACCCTCAACATCACCGCGGAAAACGTTATTGATTTCGCAGGTTGGCAAGTAGACCTTGCCTTTAATCCGACTATACTCGAAGCAATTGAGGTAAATGAAGGCGATTTCCTGAAAATAGACAACGGCACGACCTTCTTTCAGAAGGGCACTATTGATAACACAACGGGTAAGATTACTAAACTCAGTTCGGCACGCCTCAGCGAAGATGGGGTTACCGGCACAGGAACACTCCTATCAGTGACGTTCACCGCGAAAACACCCGGACAGACGCAGCTCAAACTCGAAAACTTTCAACTCGCCGCGATTACAGGAGAGTCTATTCCCGTTGGTGCACCTGATATTCTTATTACCGTAGAAGGTCAACTCACAACTGGGGACGTCAACCGAGATGGACAGGTCAGCATTCTGGATATGGTACTGGTTGCACGTCAGTTCGGGAACACTGTTCCTTCGGACTCTGCAGTTGACATCAATGGCGATGGTGTTATCAACGTCTTGGATCTGATTCTTGTTTCTCAGCACATGGGTGAATCCAGCGACACAGCTGCGCCGTCTCTTGTTGGTATAAACGAGAGGGAATTAGATCCGGCGATAGTCCGGGCATGGATCGCACACGCAGAACTTGAAGACGATGGCTCTATTGCCTTCCAACAAGGGATAGCGAAACTTCGGGAACTCCTATCATCGCTGCTGCCGAAAGAGACAGCACTGCTCCCGAACTATCCGAATCCGTTCAACCCAGAGACGTGGATACCGTATCAACTCTCCGAACCTGCGGAGGTAACGTTGCGTATCTATGCTGTCAATGGTGAGTTAGTCCGGACATTGGCGTTGGGACACACACCTGCGGGTATCTATGAATCTCGGACGCGTGCGGCGTATTGGGATGGAAAAAACGAGGTGGGTGAGTCTGTGGCGAGTGGAATTTATTTCTATACGCTCACCGCAGGCGACTTCACTGCAACCCGGAAGTTCCTGATCAGGAAATAGCAGATAGTGATTAATAAATGGCGAACCGCGAACTACGAACCGCTACTAAAGGAAATAGCACGATGCACCAAAGACTACGTTCTGCCCCCACAGTCGTCTATCCCGAATCCGACGGTCAACCGATGGCAGAAACTCCGAGACATCAACAAGTCATGATAGATTTCGTGAATGTTCTGAGAAGACATTTCTATAAGATTCCCGAAGTGTATATTGGAGGGAACATGCTGCTGTATTACGAAGAAGGCAACCCTCGGAAGTCTGTCTCTCCGGATGTATTTATGGTTCGGGGGGTCTCCAAGAAAGAACTTCGGGTGTATAAGACGTGGGAACAGCATCCGACGCTTGATTTCGTATTGGAGGTCGCGAGTCCAAGCACAGTCAGAAAAGATTTAGGTGAGAAAAAGGAGCTTTACGCGAATGTCCTGAAAGTCAGAGAGTATTATATTTACGACCCCTATCATGAGGTAGAACCTTCGTTCATAGGGTTCCGTCTTGTCGGGGGTATGTACGAGGAGATAGAGTTTGTGAACGATCGACTTGTGTCTGAGCAGTTAGGCTTGGAACTTGGTGAGCATGAAGACACGCTGCGCCTGTATGACCCAATGAATGGTACGTGGTTGCCTACCTCTGATGAGCGAGCGGACGCAGCAGAGGCTCGCGCTGAAGGTGAGGCACGCGCTCGGCAAGTCGCGGAGGCTCGCGCAGCAGCAGCAGAAACCGAACTTGCTGAGCTTCGGGCAGTCCTTGAACGGCTACAAGCTTCTGAGTAGTGTCTACTATCATTCAAATCACTGTTAACAGCGTTCTATCTCCTGCGCTGTGGACTCCATCTAATCACATAATTAGATGGTATCTCCCTGACAAACATTGACGACGCGCGATCCCTGTCCCCAAAACGATAGGTGACAGAACTCAGATAAAGCTGCGCTTGCGCCCGGGTCATACCGACATAGAAAAGACGACGCTCCTCCTCAAGTTCCGCTTCTGTAATATCCTGCCGCCACATCGGAAAACTCCCCTCCTCCATACCAATAATGATAACGATCGGAAATTCTGTTCCCTTCGCTGCGTGCAACGTCATTAACGTCAGTTGTTCGGTCGTGTCGTCAAGTTCATCGACATTCGTGAGCAACTTTTGATAATCTAAGAAATCGGTGAGTCTATTCGTATCACTCATGGATTCAAAATGAAGCACAGCGTTCATAAACTGAATACGCCGTTGTCGCCACGCAAGGTCTTCCGGAAACTCAGGAGGCGGGACATCCTGTAATTCTTCCATATAGGCTGTTGCCTGTTCCGCCTCCGCTGCTTCAAGCGGGAAGCGATCTGGCAATTTAGGGTCGTGCATCTGTACGACACGTTTCGCAGCATTGAGAAACGCATCCGTTTCAGTTAAGGTTTCCTTAGTAGGTGATGCGCCAGTTTTGGCGAGGATACCGATACCCACGAGAGGTAGGAGTTCAGTCAGAGATTTTACCTCGCGTTTGTAAGCATCAATTTTGATGAGTTCTTTAAAGATTTCTCGATTGACCTCAACGTCCTCCAAAGCACCGTGTAGGCGACCGTGTTCGATTCCAAATTTTTCGGCGAGTGCTCCCATGCTACACCGTTGTCGCGGGAAAAGCCGACGCGCTGTGGCGAGTGTATCGTAATGGGGAGCGGACAAATCCCGACTCAAATATCGTCTGAGGTCCCGCGCGAGGATGGGATTATCGTATTCCGCTACGTTGTGCCCAATCAAGATCCGATCTTGGAGGAACCCCATGAGTTCCGGCAAAACGATTTCAATTCCTGGGGAATCTTTGACTGTTTCTGCGTCAATTCTGTGAATGCGCGTGGCGGCACGTGGAATGTGACCACCCGGCGGTTTTACCAAACTATGAAACCGTTCGACTTCGCTGCCTATTGCGCTGAGTCGTTGTGCAGCGATTTCAACAATCTCTGCCGTTTTTGGATTGATGCCAGTTGTTTCCAAATCGTAGACAACCATATCCGCCATGTTCGGACTTTCAAAACGGTTGATAAGCCGTTGGCAAAGTTTGAGGGCTGCGAGACTCCGAACCCCTTCAGTTCCAAGATGAATCGCATCTGTATCTATTACATCCGCTGTTCCAATCAGGATTGTCCGCGCGTCTCTCCCACTTTCACCAATTTCCGAAAAATCGCCGATGAGTATGTGGACTCCATTTGCCATCTGTGTCACATCGTTTTCATCAGGAGGTAGGAATTGAAGTTGCGCTGTGTGATCCAGATAGGTTTCAAGTGTCTGGTGGATAATGTGTGCCGCGCAGTATTCGTCAATCCCATGACTGGCAGTAATCTGAATCGGTTCATCGAGGTCGATGGCACTATAGAGAACATCTTGCGCCGTTGTGAGATTCGACAGTTCAGGTTGCCTTTCGATGACTTCCAACTCTTCAGCGCGGTAGGCAGAACGAGACTGTTCCAACGCGTCAAAGAGTTTGAGAATTATCTTATCAACCGCCTCTCCTTCGATTTCAGTTGATAAATCCTCAAGTTGCGTCCAGAACTGACGCACATTTCGGCGGGTCAAGGGACCGACATCCTGTGGATATGCCTCGATATTTTTCAGCAGTTCGATGAACGCAATATGTTCGCGTTGTGCGAGCCACTTAAGGCGCACCCATGTCAGATCGTCAATGCAAGTCTCAGGAAAATTGATGGCGCGTTCCAAATCTTGTGGAAGTTGCCACTGGATAAAACGGAGATAGGCGAGAATGCTCTTACTATTTCCCTCTCCAAAGGAATTCATCGGTTGAACGCGTTGAAATTGGATGTTGGCACGTAGGAGCTGCTCAGCCAACACGTCTGCGAGTCTATGTGTTCGGTAAAAGATCGCTATATCGCGATAAGAGTAGTTGCGTTGTTCTACTAATTTCCTGATAACATCAATGACACCGAGTGCTTCTGCTACAGGAGTATCGAAGGTATAGTGGAAAATGTCGCGTCCGACATCTTTGTGGGTTCTGAGGGTATGCTGTTTTTGTCGTTCTATGTTTTTAGAAATGACTTCCTCTGCGGCGCGCAAAATCTTCTCACTGCATCGGTAGTGATCGTCCAGTGTGAGGGTCTCTGGGTTGAAGTCGATTTTGAAATCCTCAATATACTGTGGATTCGACCCACGCCAACTATAGATCGCCTGATCTTCGTCAGCGACGACCATCAGGTTCCCCTCCGGTGGTGGACAGAGCAGTTGGAGTAAACGATATTGTACGTTGTTCACATCGTGGTATTCATCAACAAGGATGTATGAGATCTCCCGACGATAGGCTTCTCGGACCTCTGCTACCCGTTCAAGCAGTTCGACGGTTTTCACAAGGAGATCGTCGAAATCAAGCGCATCGTATTCGTCGAGTTTATCCTGATAGCTTTGCAGGACACTTCGGATGTTTTCAATGGTTCCGGACTCGTAAATATCCAATGTATCCGCTGCATCGACAGGATTCTGTAATTTACATTTGGCATCACTGATGACGTTGCGCAGCAGCCATGGTGGATAGTCGTCAGGGTTAAGGCTTAACTCGCGGACGCTTTCCGTTAGAATCTCGTCTTGGAACTCTTGATCAAAGATAGTGAAGTTTTCGCTCAGTCCGATTTGTGTTGCATGTTTTCGGAGCACTTTGACGCAAAATGCATGGAAGGTGCAAGCCTTAACGCTGGATCCGTGTGGTTCACCGATTTCACTATTGATGCGTTCCTGCATCTCCTCCGCGGCTTTGTTTGTAAAGGTAATTGCGAGGATGTTTTCAGGTTTAATATTGTGTTCACGAATCAAGTAGGCAATACGGTGTGTAATGACTTTTGTTTTTCCCGTGCCGGGACCCGCGATGACGAGCAGTGGACCATTTTTATGTGTTACTGCTTCTCTCTGTTTTTCGTTTAATTCATTGAGGATGTTCATCGGATTTCCTCCGGTGCCTTCTATCGGAAAAGGTTCGCATCACTTTCGGTATTTCGTGAAATATAGTGCTTATCTCAAGGTTACAACACTGATGTGAAGGTTCGCCATTATGATTGAACCTGCGTTATTATACCATATTTGATGCGAAAAATCAATACAATTTTTCTGTGAATTATCAGTAATTTGATATACGCTATTTAGCATAATCTTCGGTGTCAAACCCCCGTCCTTTAGGTCGGGGATGTAGACACCGCCTATGGTTGTGTGAAAAAAAGATTTGACATTCACCTAAAAATGTAGTATAATATTACCAGACACTTGGACACCGTTTCCACCCTCTACTCTCTGTAGAGGTGGTGTCCACTACCGTGGAAAGTAGTCAAAAGTGTTTGGTGTCCATATCACCTAAAAAGTATATCGGAACACACCGACGTAGCAAGAGGAGTAGAATTCCAGCCAACTGCGTGTGTTCCCCCAATTCTATTCTAAACGGGCAGGCTCGGCTGCCCTAAGTGGAGCAGACGTAAGACGGTGGACTCTTAGAGGAAACCGCAGACTGCGAGGAAGCACAGGTTTCCCCACGCTTTAGCGTGTGGGTACCGTTGACGGAAATACAACCCATTTTATAGTAGATATGAAAAATAAGTTTACACTATAAGCGAAAACTCACGCACCGCTGGCGAGGTTTCCTAACCTTGCCAGTCGTATCCTGAAGTTCCTTTAAAATAGGTAGGTGCGGTTTGTAACCGCACCGTTTTCGTTTTATATCCTTGCTTTTCCAGTTCCCATCCATTTATTGCATCATTAACAGGATTTCCCAACCTCACCGAGACACCTCGTTGAAGAAGGTTCCAGGATTTCGTCATCTTGCTATTCAGCCTTAAGAAAACGCACCAATAAATTTTGCTATCACGGCTTAGTGTCCGTATTAACAGGTGGCTCGTCGTTGTTGAGGAACCGATCGATGGTGTTAATAGTTGCCGGACTCGTGCGAAAGTCAGCGACCCACGGTTCTCGGAAGTATACCTGTTTTTCACGCGGCAAACCTAAAAGCACTTCAGGTGGAATCCGCAGTCGGTGCCAATGCGTTGCGAGATGCGCATAAGCGTTTAGCACTGCCACACGCGGTGTCTCACGTTGCCATACAGGACCGGCATGACACAGATTTTCCGTGAAGAAGATTGCACTACCCGCCGGACATTCATAAGTCATTAGAAACGGACTCCGTTTCCCTTCTTCTAACGACATGTGGTCGGGATGCATCGGGAAGTTGGATTTGTGGCTGCCCGCTATGAAGTGTGTTGCCCCGTCCTTTTTGGAAATATCCGTGAGTTCAAAGACGACGCGCACCATTCCCGCATGGATCCGTCCGTTATGGACACGGTATCCGAAGATTGGATCACCTTGTTGCGGTCCACCACCGTGGAGTCCGCCGTGTTCCTGTCCTTTTTCACGCCAGACAGAGAAGGTATTTTCCATTCGGACATCGGGCCCGATGATTTCGTGTAAAACATCGAGAACTTTCGGATGATCGATGAGGACACTCGCGGGACCACCCGGCACGGCGCGATGTTCCGGTGGAAGCGATTCTGGGTTGTGATGTATCCGGTCAATCTGTTCAACGATTGCGTCCACTTCATCGCGTTCAAGGATTGCGGGACGGACAAGGAATCCGGTTAAGTCGAATCGAAATTTTTCTTCATCGGTCATCTGTTTATCTCCTTCAGTACTACGGCTTTGGTTTCCCCACGATTTTTGCGTGTGTCTTCTGCACCGCATCAACCAGTTTATCTGCACCAAACCGTACAACATCCGTTGCAGGTAAGCCTGTCTCTGCTTCTGTTGCACGGATAGCCGCTTGTGCTTCTGACTCAGATAAGTCAAAACAGTTCAACGCCAACCCAATCACTTTGGCAGGCTTTATCGGCGCAGCCATCGCTTCGTATTGGGCTATCATCTCAGGCAATGACGGCAACGGCACTGTATACCGAGCGACCGTGTCCCGCGAAGGTTGATGACAGAAGATCATCGCATCCGGCAGACTCCCGTGGAGTAGGCTTAACGTCACACCAGAGTATCCGGGATGGACCAGCGAACCTTGCCCTTCAACGATAAGCAGTTCGTGATTTTTCGCACCTTCAAGCACAATCTCCTCCGCCGCACCCGCAGTGAAATCAGAGACAACAGCATCGATCGCAATACCCCAACCCCATACCATAATTCCATTTTGCCCTGTTGGACAGAATTCTGCGTTCACGCCACGCGCCTGTATGGCGTTTGTAACCTCTATACCCGATAGCATTTTACCGACTCGGCAATCTGAACCTACAGTTAGGACGACAGTCGCATCGACATCAGCGGCTTTGCACGTCGCAACGGGTAGGTGAGCAGGCGGTTTCCGGGCATCCCAGAGGACAACATTGTGTGCGTCTGCCAGTTCGGACAGATCCGTATCTTCACTCAGAAATTGGTGCAAGCCGCTCATGATGTGTAGACGATTTTGGATCGCTTCGTGAAGGATCGCCCGCCACGCATGTGGTAACTCCCCACCCGGCGGCGCAATACCGATAGCGAGCATCGTCGGATTAAACCGCATCGCCTCAGCGAGATTGCTGACAATTGGGATGCCTTCACCAATCTCAATCACTTCGCTGGTATCTCGTCCGGCGTTATCGCTATCAATAACTGCAACTACATTGTCAGGGAGGTAACGCACGAGAACTGTGGCAGTTTTCGATTCGAGGATACCGAATGAACCTTCGGCAAGAATCGCTATTTTGTGTGATTTTGGTTGTAATTGCTTTACCATTTTTTATCCGTCGTTTCGTGCAGATTGAGGATATACCGATAGGTTAGCATAAATTGTAACCAATTGCAAGGGATTGAAAGATAGATCCAGAGTCGTTTAGTTTTAAGAGTTAAGTTTGCCTATGTGAAGCCTTCCCGTTTCCGGATGCCCGAATTTATTCGGGATAGCGCACTTTTCCCGAACAAGTTCGGGCTTCCAGAGGCAAATTACTGGAAAACTAAACAGCCCTGCGTATAGGACAGACGCATACTGATTGCTGACTACTGACCGCTGAAAGCCGACAGCCAATAACTAAAGAAATTGCCGGAGATACCGACCACCAAGCGCGAAACCATCTAATCCAGGGGCACCGCGGTCCTCGTTTTCAACGCAAAGCACATAGTCGTAACCCGATTCCTGCAAGGCACCAGTAATCGTACCCCAGTTCAGTTGTCCACGTCCGGGCACACGGTATTGCCACCACCAGTTCCCAATGATGCCTTGCCGAAACTTCATTTGTGGACTGATTTCGCAATCTTTCACGTCGGCATAATACCATTTGCCGTTGAACATACGGATAGCGTCCTCAGCCGGTAAAATCCCCATCCACAGCCAATGCGACGGGTCACAGGATAACCCTAAGGAATCCGATGGGATTGCGTCGAGAATCCGTTCCCACATTTCAGGATTACAAGCGATATTGCCCATCCGAACGGCACAGTCTAAGGCAATCTGGACACCTTTCTCTTCGGCGAAGCGGACAACAGGGGTCCACATCTCCTTGAACCGTCCGACGAGTTCAACCGACCTATCCCCAGGGTTTCCCGGTTCTGAAGAGAACTGCCCATAAAAATGCCAGCTGACCGGACTACCCGCATACGTCACCAACACAGGGGCACCGAGGATATGTGTCGCTTCAACGGCTTGCATGAGTGCCGCGCGTGCGTTCTCTCGTGTTTCTGTATCATCGTCGAGTAGGTTACAATGCGATGTTAAGGCTGCGAGATAGATGTCGTTCGCACTGAGAATTTCCTTGACTGCTTCTGTGTCGGATTGTATAATGACGTTGGGTTCAAAAACGCCTGTAGCGTTGGGACGGATTGCGTCGAACCCGTTGGCTTTTGCCCACGCTGCGCATTCGGCAAGGCTCCACGCGCCGTTACCAACGCTCGTACTGAAACTTAAATCCATAATCTTCCCTTTTTAGAACACCGAGGACACCCTACGCATGCAAATTCTGTGCGAAGAGAATCAGACTGAAAAACTGTATTCACTCTATAATCAACTGCTTGCCCAACACGGACACCGTAAGTGGTGGCCCGCCGATACACCTTTTGAAGTAGCACTCGGGGCGATCTTAACGCAAGCAACATCGTGGCGTAATGTCGAAATAGCATTGGACAATCTCAGGTCCGCGGGTGCTTTTACACCCGAAGAGATAGATTCTGTTAGCCAAGCGACGTTAGAGCGTCTCCTTCGACCCTCACGTTATTTCCGTATGAAGGCGCAGAAGGTGCGTGCGTTTGTAGAGTACATTAAGAAACGTCCTATGCAGGTGATGTTCACACAAGATGTCCCCGAATTACGTGAAGAACTGCTCACTATCTACGGTGTCGGTCCCGAAACAGCAGATACCATTATCCTCTACGCTGCAGGGAAACCGAGTTTTGTCGTTGATTCGTATACCTATAGACTTTTCTCGCGATTGGGGTGGGTTGAAGGGAGATACGATTATGACAAACTCCGTGCCTTGTTTATGGACAATCTCCCTCATGATGTCGATCTCTTCAACGAATATCACGCCTTAATCGTTGGACACGGTGCGAGGGTGTGTCATAAGAAAACACCGAACTGCCAAGAGTGTCGTTTGCGGACATCTTGTGCTTACTATAAATCTTCTGAGTGAGAGGTGGCTGCGAATCTACGTGCTACTGAAGTTTCTCGAAAAAGTCCGTTTCTGTTAGAATTGGGATCCCCAATTCTTCCGCTTTTGTATATTTGCTTCCGGTGCCTTCGCCTGCGATCAAGTAATCCGTTTTGCTTGTTACGCTTGATGTCACCCTTCCACCCCGGCTTTTAATTGCATGAGACGCTTCCGAACGGGTCATACCGTCCAGACTTCCCGTGACAACGAACGTTTTTCCATCGAAAAAACTATCTATAGGCTCACTTGCCTGCGTCTGAGTAAAAGCTGCCGCTGCTGTAAAGCAGTGTAAGCCTGCCTGTCGTAGTTTTTCAAGCAGTGCTTGGTTCTGTGAAAAGAAGGTGGATACGCTTTCCGCTATCTGCGGACCGATACCCTTCACGGATTCAATGTCTTCTGGCGTTGCCTGACTAAGGGTGTCTAAAGATGAGAAGTTTTCGATCAGCAGTTCAGCGACGGTTTCACCGACATGGAAAATACCGAGTCCAAAGAGCAATTTTTCTGCCGATGCCATCTTGCTCTGTTCAATTTGGTGGACGAGGTTACGAGCAGATAGCACTCCCATCCGCTCCAATTTGCTTAATGGCTTTACTTCTAACGTATAAAGATCCGCAACATCACGGACTAATTCATTATCGACCAATTGGGTAATTGTAGCGGGGCCGAGACCCTCAATCTGGAGGGCGTTGCGCGAAGCGTAATGTGCAATACGACGTTTCAATTGTGCCACACACCCTACATTCACACACCGAACTGCGACTTCTTTTTCTGTGCGTTGGACGGGTGCGCCGCATGCTGGGCAATGATCTGGGAATCCAAAAAGGTCTGGATCTCCAGTTCTGTCTGCCGTTAGAACCTCAACAATTTTAGGGATGACATCTCCGGCGCGCGCAAGGACAATCTTATCGCCAATGCGAATGTCTTTCGTCTGAATTTCTTGCTCGTTGTGGAGGGTGGCGTTTGTAATTGTTGCCCCCGCAAGCGACACAGGCTTCAGGATCGCGACGGGTGTCAGGGTGCCAGTGCGTCCTACCTGCACTTCGATTTTTTCAATGGTTGTAATGGCTTGCTGGGCGTTGAACTTGTAGGCGATTGCCCAGCGCGGATATTTGGAAGTGGTGCCAAGGGTCTGTTGTTGAGAGAAGCGGTTGACTTTGACGACGATGCCATCAACCTCGTATGGAAGCTCGTGTCGTTTTTCGACCCACTGCTGATAGCAAGTCTCCACGTCTTCAATTGATTTGTGGCAGGCAGTATCTGGATTGCATTTCAGACCCCAACGCCGCATACTTTCTAACGATTCCGTATGCGTTGCAAATTCAAAGCCTTCGGCGTAATTGAGCGTGTATATGAAAATATCTAATGGACGGGAGGCGGTAATAGAAGCATCTAACAGTCTGAGTGAACCGGCAGCGGCGTTCCGAGGGTTCGCAAAAGGCGTTTCGCCTGCCGCTTCGCGCTGCACATTAATTTCACCGAGGCGATGCTTCGGCAAGAATACCTCGCCACGCACCTCTAACACAGGCGGAACTGCTGCTGCCGGTTCAGCAAGCCGCAAGGGAATAGAGCGGATCGTTCGCAAATTGTCGGTTACATCTTCGCCGTATTCACCATCACCGCGCGTGAGACCCTGCGTAAGAACCCCGTTTTCGTAAGTTAACGAAACCCCCAATCCATCGATTTTCAGTTCCGTGACATATTCGACGGGGGCGTCTTCTAGCAACCGCTGCACGCGTCCCGCGAATTCCCGTAACTCGTTCTCGTTGTAACTGTTATTCAGGCTCAACATCGGGTTACGATGCTCTAATCGCGTGCCTAATTCCGCACCGCCACCGACCCGTTGCGTCGGTGAATCCGGTGGGATAGGTGTTGGATCCGACGCTTCGAGTGCCTTAAGTTCCTTCATAAGCACGTCGAAATCCGCATCAGAGATTTCCGGCTGGTTTTCGATATAGTATTTATGCTCATGATAGCGTATTAACGCCCTGAGTTTCTCAATCTCTGTTTGCATAACACTGGGTTCCGTTGTAGGCGTGGCTGTCCTAAAAGATTCAACGGTACGACCTACCGCAAGTCTGTTTATCTGCGTCACAACGTATGTGCTGATAAATTGTTTGCAAGTGTTAACCTTCTCTGGCGAGTAAAGGTGCGCGGACGGGTGAACCCTTCGCCTGTGGGGCCTGCGATCGTCATCGCTAAAAATCCTTCGCCTTCAAGTCCACAAGATGCGTAAGAGGGAGCATTGATAACCGTAACAGAGCAATCCATCGCTTTCGTGAATTGCGTAATGCGTTTGGTATTGTTCGTGTGTAGCACGGCTGTATGCCCGCGTCCGCCTTCTGCTCTGACTGCGCCTGCCAATGCCTCATCGAAATCTCGGCACCGAACAACCGGGAGAATCGGCATCAGGTATTCGTTGATGACAAAGCCGTGGTCTGCTGGGACCTCTACAACGATAGCAACTGTCCCTGCCGGGGCAGTAACCCCAGCGGCGTTTAAAATAGTCGTCGCATCTTTGCCGATATATTCTTTGTTGGATTCTTCTTTTTCCGTAACAACTGCTTCTAATGCCGCAAGTTGGCTTGCGTTGAGTAGATGTCCACCATTTCGCGTGAGTTCTTGAATCGTTTCATTCGCGACGGAATCAATAACGAAAAGTGCTTTTTCGCCGATGCAGAGCAGGTTATTATCGAAACTCGTGCCTGCAATAATGTGTTTCGCTGCTTCTTGGATTTCGGCGGTTTCGTCAATAATCGCTGGTGGGTTGCCGGGACCCGCAGCGATGGTTTTTTTCCCACTTGATAACGCTGCTCTGACAACAGAGGCACCACCAGTTGCAACGACCATGGCGATATCGGGATGCTCCATAATCTCTTTTGCGGTCCGCAAACTGGCGTTCGCAACGGAGGTGAGTAGGTTTGCTGGCGCACCTGCTTTTACAATCGCCTCGTTAATAACGTGCATCGTCTCTTCGGTACAATCGCGGGCGTTCGGATGCGGACTGAAAACAACGGCGTTTCCAGCAGACAGCATTATGATCGCGTGGTTAATCACTGTTGATGTCGGATTGGTCGTCGGCGTAATCGAGTTGATAACACCGAAAGGGACATACTCAATGAGAAGCGTCCCGGCATCACCTGAGATTGACTCCGACAGTAGATCTTCTACACCCGGTGAAAGTGTTACAGCACCCTCATTTTTCATTACCTTGTGTGCGGCGTTGCCCATGTTAGTGTCTTGGACTGCGAGATCCGCGAGACGTTTGGCGTTAGCGAGTGAAACTGCTTTAATCGCGTCAATAATTTCACGTCTTTTGGCGAACCCAAGTTTAACGAAGGCTGCTTGTGCCGTTTTCGCTGCAGCGATGGCTTCTGCGGTTGTGCCAAAAACACCGGCGCGCGAAGAACTCGCCGCCGCGGATACTGACGGTTGTGCTGTTACCGGTCTATCCTGTTGCAAAGTTCTCAAGACTTGAGAAACAATTTCTTCAATCTGTTTTTCGTCAATTTGTGCCATTCAGCCCTCCAGGACCTCATCACGGGCAGCACGCTTACACGGATACACGTCCAATTGGCGTTACTGAACCTGTGAGAGTTATAACTTTTCTCTGGCGAAGTGGCGTAGGGCTGAGGCGCGAAAGTCATCCCCCGCCCTACAAAACCTGTTCATTTATTATTATTCTGAACTTCCGCCGAGAATGGTTTCCACATCTGAATGTGGGCGAGGGATGACGTGTACCGACACCAATTCGCCAACGGCTTTCGCGGCTTCTGCACCCGCGTCTGTTGCAGCTTGCACCGCACCGACATCTCCGCGAACCATGACGGTAACAAAACCGCCGCCAACTTGTTCTTTTCCGATGAGTTGGACGTTTGCAGCTTTCACCATGGTGTCTGCAGCTTCGACCGCACCGATCAGTCCGCGGGTTTCAACCATTCCTAATGCTTCATTGCGCATGTAATTAAGCTCCTTGTCTGTCTGTAAAATAAAAAATAGGATGAAGGTACCACACAGCGCACCACCGATATGTCTTTAGGATTCTCCCGTAGCGTAGGCGCGCACAGAGGTTCCTTAATCAAATAGGTTCGTTAATAATGATACTACAAAATTCGCATTTCTGCAAGTCAAATTTTTGACATTTCCAAACTTTTATCTTGACTTTTAATGAAAATTCTGATAAAATATATTAAGGTTTTAAAAATAGCCAGTCAGTAACTTTTTCGACGAAATCTGGAATCCCTTATTGCCCATCGCGTGAAACGGGTTGCCCGGTCCAGACGTGTTAGCATTTTAGCGATACTTATACCATTTCTGATTGAAATTGTAGCATAAACTTTAGTTTGTGCAGGCTTGTAGCATTATGCTTTAACCTTTGCATTAAAGGGCAGTTAATGCGATATAAACTTTTAGAAGTGGTATTACAAGACGAAATTTGCTCTTAAAAATAATAAGTCAACGAAGGAGAACTCATTTTGAATAAGAATTTGGAGGCGAAGCAGGTAGCCGCGGTTGAAGATATCCTGTCTCATGTGCCTGAAGCCTCAGCGTATGCCCCGGTAACGGATGCCTTGAACAGAGCGACTGAGTTAGGCGAAGATGGGATTGTCGCTATTCTCAATGGTGTCAGTTCAATGCCACAGTCAACGACTGTTTTCGCAAATCCAGCACTCCATAAAACTGCGGTTGACTGCGCTGGCACCCAGATAACATTGAATATCCGTAGTTTTGCCCTCCGCGGTATTGTGACCGAGAGTGAGATTATCGCAGACCAACTCAGCCCCGCGTATGTCATCTTTGTCGGGCTTTTCGGGAGGAGACCTGAGACAAATACGGATGGAATTGATGAAGAGGCGGTGCTAACAGAATTAATAAATAGAAAATTTTATGAGGTCACAACGGCTCGCAGAGAGAGCCTCACAGGTAACGAACGCCTTGTTAATCAGGTCGCAGAATTTGTTAAAGCCTTCCCAGAAGCCGGTCCCGAAGCCGTCATTCAGCATTTCTCAACGCTCCGTAAACTCAGCCACCCAAATCAAAAAGGAATCAGTGGAACAAGGGACCCCGGTGAACTCCTCGTTGAACTTATTGAGACGCACATGGAGAACGTCGCTGTAGCCACAATCTCTACCTATATGCGGCATCAGCTTCGAGAGAACAGTGCACTCCATCCACAAGTCTTGGCAATGCGCGCCACCGATCTCATCACTGAACATGAGAAAAACGGAAGCACCGCTTTCCAAACCTCCTATAGTCTGCTCTTGGGACGCGAAGCAACCCTTATTGAGGCGAATATCCTTGAACGGATGGGCATCATCCAGATCCACCACGGTTCTGCGGGTTCCAACGTCGTCGCACGCTATCTCGCCACTTTGCATACCGGTATGGTCTCCGATTTCTTTGTTGCTTCACAGATGACCTTAGATGGCAACCGGCATTTCGGCGCGATTCACGATATGACGGCGTTTATTAACCAAATTGAAGACCTTGATGATGCTGCACTTGAGGATGCGATCCAACAACGCATGTTGACCGCACTCCCGACCTTCGGACATCCAGAAATCGCCGCTGCTGGACGCTCCGATGAAATCCAGCAAGATCCGCGACCTGCCATCTATTTCAACCCCTTCTTAGAGGCTCTTGACAACGGTGATATTCAACTTAACGATCAGCAGAAAAAACGTTTACGTATCGCCCAGCGTATCTACCAACTCGCTTTCATTGAAGGGTTTATCCGACCCGGACGCGAAGACCAACCCCCGCTCCGTCTAACACCGAACACCGATTTTGGTGGATGGTGTGTCCAAGAAGGATTGGACATCTATGAAACCGATAGAACGCTGTTGACATATATCTTCCGAGGCTTCGGATGGATGATGGACGCACGCGAACAACTCCAATTGAAAATTATCCGACCCGTTATCCCACCGCATCCTGATGTTATTCCCAAACCGACCGACGATATGACGATCCCGGATGAAGTTGTTGCATTACACAAGCGGATGGCGGATCAGAATGCTTTCGCTGGATAGCCGCTACTGACAAAGGATCAGAGACAACCCCAGCCGAGTTGGGCTTAGCTGAAAACCGCCATGAATAACGTTCATGGCGTCCAGATTCAATAATTAAAAAAACGAATTAGAGAGGAACAACGAGTGATTGAATTCGAGCAATTAACAGTTCCGACTGAGGGTGAAAGAATTGGACTCACCGATGGGCGGCTTGTTGTGCCAAATCAGCCGATTATTCCTGTCATTGAAGGCGACGGTATTGGACGAGACATCATGAAGGTGACCCGCCGCGTTGTTGACGCAGCTGTTGATTCCGCCTACAATGGCGAAAAGCAGATCGTCTGGTTTGATGTCTATGCTGGCGAAAACGCTATGGCGAAGTACAACGAGTGGCTGCCACAGGATACCTTCGATGCAATTGAATACTTCCGTGTTGCCCTCAAAGGACCGCTGACAACTCCCGTCGGCGGTGGGTTTCGGAGTCTAAACGTGACCTTGCGTCAGGTCCTTGAACTCTACGCGTGTGTCCGTCCTGTCCGATATTTCCAAGGCGTACCTGCCCCTGTCACGCATCCTGAAAAGATGGATGTGGTTATTTTTCGTGAGAATACGGAAGACGTTTACGCCGGTATTGAGTGGGAGCAAGGCACACCGGAAGTGAAAAAGGTTATCGAACTCCTGCGTTCTGAAATGGGTGTAGAGATTCGCGAAGATTCCGGTGTCGGTATAAAGCCGATTAGCATTTTCGGCACGAAACGCTTGGCGCGGATGGCGATCCAGTACGCAATCGACCACGGCAGAAGCACTGTTACCTTTGTGCACAAAGGCAATATCATGAAGTTCACTGAAGGCGCGTTCTGTGCCTGGGGATATGAACTTGCCAAAGAGGAATTCGCCGAGCAGACAATCACGGAAGACGAACTCTATGACGAGTACGGTGGTGAGCGTCCTGAAGGTAAAATCGTTGTCAATGACCGGATCGCAGACAGCATGTTACAGCAGATTCTAACACGAACAGATGAATACGATGTGATTGTTACGCCGAATTTAAACGGCGATTATCTCTCGGATGCAGCAGCAGCGCAAGTTGGAGGTATCGGCATGGCACCGGGCGGCAACCTCAGCGATGAAGTCGCACTCTTTGAAGCGACACACGGCACTGCCCCGAAATACACCGATCAAGATGTCGTCAACCCGGGTTCCCTCATCCTCTCTGCTGTCATGATGTTAGAGCATCTCGGTTGGCAGGAAGCGGCTGATCTGATTATCGCGGGACTTGAAAAAACCATCCTCCAAAAGCGGGTAACCTACGATCTGGAGCGTCTCATGGAAGACGCGACCAAGGTCCGCACCTCTGAGTTCGGTGCAGCGATTGTTGAAAACTTCTAAAGGGTAAGTGCGGTTTGCAACCGCACCGTATTTTCCTTCCCTAATCTGGTAAGCCCAATTTTTGAATCGAACCTAACAAAGGAACGGCACATGTCCTTGAAAACGAAACTTATTCTGGGAGCTGGTGTGTTGGCGGTTATTGGTATCGGCATCGGTCTTGAGTTACATCGGCTTCACAGACGGATTCTGGAGGAGTTAGTCGCAATTCGCCAACAGGGTGATCGGTAATTAAAACCATTTTCAACCGCACCGTAAAAATGGGTTAACTATAACGCTTTTACATTCTTCCTAACAAAAGGAACTTCTTATGAGAGACAGAATAGTGTTTTTTATTCTTGGTGCTTTGCTCGCAACGCTCGCTTATTTAGTTGGTGACATGAATAATGCGAAAGCAAAGGACGAAGTTGTTACTGAAGATTTGAATGTTCTTGGAGATTTGCATCTCGCTGGTAGACTTATGGTAGGAGGTGGAGAGATTGTTCTTACCAACGGAAGGGATATTTCACGAAGGGTAACTATTAGTGCCAGTGATAGACAAACAGCGATTATCCTCGACAATCAAATAGATCCGAATACCCGTGGATCTAAATCGGCTTTATATTTCAGTGCATATACGGTGGATGAAATCGGTGTAAATAGGGCGGATATAATTTTCGTTGAAACTGGAGAAGAAAAGTGGCGCTTGAGCTCAGACCAACCTGTTCGCTAAACTTAACAGAAATCCGTTATGATATTACCATGTCAAAGGAAATAATCACTATGAATTCATTGGCTATTGAAATATCTGAAAAAGTTCGCAGGGCGGTTGATGAGCTGGACAAATCAATTGATTCGCCAGAGTGTTCGGACAAAATCGCAGAAATTGATAAAACAATCAAAATTATAAACGAGCACGCAAAGTCTTTCAAGTCAGATAATTCGACTTTTTGGATGAAAGAGTTATTTCAAAAAGTTGTTGATTATTTAAAGGAAGCTAAATCAGCGTTAGAACCCGAAGAAACTGGTGATTATAAAAAATTAATTTGGGATGCGTATCAGCTTAGCCATCATATAGAGGTAAAGAGTAAAAATAGAATTTCAAAGTGAGGTTTAGCAAACTTACTAGAACGCGAGTGTTAAGTTCATCATGTAAGTCCAAACATTGCGCCGGCCTGGATATACGGAGAAGAAAACTTCACACCGACAAACCTATTGAGTCCCGTAGGATTCATTTTCCTGGGTATTTCTTCAGTATCTATATGGAAAACGAGGTCAACAATTCAATTCATTTTTCTTTAGGTCCGTAGGGACGATATGTTTGTAGAAATGCAGCCTCCCTGCCCTCTTTAGTCCCGTCGGAACGGTATCTGTAAAGACGTAGACTTTTGGGAAAATTATCTAAGATGAAACTGCTTTTTTCCATTGCAACTGTTTTCATGTTTTTGGGTTTTACTGTCGGAAGTTACGGACAGGCTCTCGTTTATGTGTCATCGACACAGATTGAACCGCTTGCTGTCGGTGAGCAGATGCACCTGAATATTCAAATCAGGAAGGGCGGTAGTGTTTCAGGATATGAATTGACCGTGGGTTTTGATCCAACTGCACTCCGCTATATTGAAGGAACAAACGCGGATTATTTACCTGCGGGTGCTTTTGCAGTGCCTCCTATAGTCAATGAAGGCACTGTTTATGTTACTGCAACATCCGGAGCAGAGGCTGCGCCCGCGAGTGAAGGTACGCTTGCTACATTAACTTTTGAAGTGATTGCTGCCAAAGGTTCTATCATTAAACTAATGGACGTAACCCTTTCCGATAGTGCTGGGATGCCGTTGGCAGTCGCAACCAAAAACGGGCAAATTGTAGCAACTGATTTGCCTACGATCTGGGATGTTAATGAGGATGGAAAAGTGAATATCTTGGATTTGACGCTGGTGGCAAGCAACCTTATGGCAGATATTCCAGTGAATCCACGCGTGGATGTCAATAAAGATGGAAATGTTAATATTTTAGACTTGGTACTGGTTGCCCAAAACCTTGATGCTGCTGGTGGTAATGAGCCCGAAGTCAGAGTGAAGTTAGTCGCCTCGACTTTCGCATCGTTACTACCTTTTGAAAGGAATACCGGCTTCGCTGCTGAAGAGGAAGCTATTCGCGAACTCTATGATGTATACGCAACCGCACATGGAGATCAA
The DNA here is from genome assembly GCA_028820845.1 of Candidatus Poribacteria bacterium. NCBI lineage: Bacteria > Candidatus Poribacteria > Candidatus Poribacteria bacterium. The sequence continues at coordinate 18,966 of JAPPII010000115.1, read as the reverse complement.
GATGTTGATGTACTTGGCGAGGTTTGGTTCAAAAGCGAATCACATGACGTTTTTACGGCATGGACCTTCTGGGCTGGCACTTTTGAAAGGAACAACGGATGGAAAGCAGTAACGGCGGCGTGGAGGGGTATCTTCCGACTCCGACAAGGAGCTGTGACAGTTAACATCACCTACATCGCTATTGACAGCAGAAGAAAAGAAGCCATTTTGCGAGGCTCATATAATTGGGGAAATCAGGCAGGAAACCTGATTTCCGCACTGCAAAAGGACGGCGAAGACTGGAAAATTCGCGCGATTGATTACACGGATGGAAGGTTTGGAAAACAGGTCAAAGATATGACTGGCCCTGCCTATACCTTCGGAGAAATTGCTGGACAATAGGTCTCTTTCAAGGACGATTTTCAACTTACCCTGGCCAAGCGGTGTACCATTACCAGGGTGACTACCAGGGTGACATGTACTTCGGGGGCAGCAGGACTCAATATCAGTCAGTACAACACCTTTAGGAAGGGAGGAGAGGATGGTGCAGTGTTCGACGTTGGCAATGGTAAAGGCAGCCTTGTTGTTAAGTGTATTGACGGCGGCGGTATGCCACCTATTCCGCCGCCTCTAAATGCTGACCATATCCAATTTTTATTACCTGGATCGATGAAGGTGCTGAAGATAATTGACGGAATTCACATTTCGTAGTTAAACAAGTGTAGTTTTCAACTGCACTGAGGTTGTGATATAAGGTACTATGCATAGGAATATTTTTTCCAAAGGAAGGTATAGGTCATGATTACCGAACTCAGTGCGCAAAATTTCAAATCGTGGAAAGATACAGGTAAGCTGCAGATAGCACCCTTAACCGGCTTCTTCGGCGCGAACAGTTCTGGCAAAACCAGTATTCTGCAAACACTCCTTATGCTAAAGCAGACCGTGGAACGTCCAAGGGACTGGGACGGAGTGATTGATTTCGGTGATGATAACTCACTCGTTAACTTGGGAAGTTTTGATAACCTCATTCATCAACGCAGACGGGACCATCCACTTCAAATCTCGCTATCGTGGAAATTTTCCGAAAAATTAAGCCTGCCAGATATGGACAAAATAGATACCATCTCCTTTGATTTGAGTATTGATAACATAGAAAATGAAGCTTCTAAAGTGAGTTTCAATTATAAAGCAGGTGAACAACACTTTGGAATAGCCTTGGGCGGTCCAAATGTCCATTTGGCTTCTATTCCCGGTGAATCTAATCGTGGTGATATTGTATCTCCATTCCGATGCTATGGAATCTACGATGCTCAACTTGATATTCTGCAACTTTTCTCGCCACTGCAAACGTGTTTTGAAAACCTGTTCCGCAGCATCCGTTATCTCGGTCCCCTCCGTGAATACCCGCATCACTACTACGCATGGCAGGGCGAGCATTTGGCAGGTGTAGGAAAGCACGGCGAAGAGATGGTTACCGCTCTCTTTTCTGGACGAATCCAACTTCGTTTTATTGATAAACAGATAATGGAATGGCTACAGCGTTTAGACTTAATCGATTCCTATCGACTCAATCCCATCTCCGACACAGAAAAAGATTACGAATTTCTCGTCCGAAAGTACAAGGGTGGGCCCGAAGTCCGACTCACCGATGTCGGTTTCGGTGTTTCACAGATCTTGCCAGTGCTGGTTCTCTGCTATTACGTCCCCGAAGGAAGCATCCTTATCCTTGAACAACCTGAGGCACACCTCCATCCGAAAGTCCAATCAGAATTGGCGGATCTTCTTATTGAAGTCGTCCAAAATCGGAAGTTACAAATTATCCTTGAGAGCCACAGCGAGCATCTGCTCATACGGCTAATGCGGAGGATCGCTGAGGAAGAAATTTCAGCAGATGATACGGCCTTCTATTTTTGCGAAATGAACGAAGGTATATCTGAAATTGAGAAACTTGACGTGGATGATTACGGAAACATCACAAATTGGCCACAAAATTTCTTTGGTGATGAGATGGGCGACTTGGCAGCAAAGGCTAAAGCGGAGATGAAACGTCGGAAAGCCGATAAATTATGAAAGTTATTGTAGATACAAATGTTCCGCTGGTTGCCAATGGGAAAGCAGACCAAGCGTCTGAAGATTGTGTGGAAACTTGCATTGACGAACTAATGAAGATTACCGAAGGTAACGTAAAATTAGTGTTGGATGACTTGCGCCGAATTATCGGAGAATACCGAAATAAGTTGAATCCCGGAGGTTTTCCCGGTGTTGGAGATGCTTTCCTTAAGTGGGTAGAGATAAATTGGGCAAATCCACAACAATGTGACTTAGTTTCCATTACACCGACTGATGATTTAGAAGCTAATTTTCAAGAGTTTCCAACAGACACCGCACTATCGGATTTTGATCCAGATGATAGGAAATTTATTGCCGTTGCACTCGCACATCCAGAAAAACCGCCCATCCTGCAAGCATTAGATACTGCATGGTGGCACTACCGCGATGCACTCCATCAAAACGGCGTAACTGTTGACTTCATCTGTGAAGATGACATTCGCTAATTGTAAACCTATAACCCTTCTGTTTCATAAAAAAATAACTTGACACCAACCCCGCCTTTAAGGTATCATCTCCAATAACAGCAGAGAAGGATACCTATGGCGAATCCCACCTTAAAAAACCAAAGACCCCATCCCGGTGTAACCGTCCGTGCCATCATACTCGGTTTGCTACTGATCCCAGTGAATACCTACTTTATCATGGCAAACCATCTCAAGTTTTGGAGCACGCTGCCGACCACGATGTCACTCATCTACAACGTAGTTATTACGTTGATGGTGCTTATCCCGTTTAATCTTCTGCTAAACCGATTCCTGCCACGATTCGCGCTACGACAAGGCGAACTGTTGACAGTCTTTGTGATGCTTTCACTCTCCTCAGCGATTGCTGGACACGATATGATGCAAACGGTGATTCCGACCATATCAGACGGCTTTTGGTTCGCAACACCTGAGAATGAGTGGCGGCAGCTTTTCTGGCGATACCTCCCACCATGGCTCACCTCCAACGATGAGGCGGGGCTAAAGGCGTTTTATGACGGTGAAAGCACGATTTACACGATGGGACATCTCGGCGGTTGGCTGCGTCCGATTCTCTGGTGGACGGTCTTTCTGACTGTGCTTATCTGGGTGATGATCTGCCTCGACATTTTTCTTCGTAGGCAGTGGATTGAACACGAACGGTTGACCTATCCGATCGTGCAATTGCCGTTGGAGATGACGCGGCTTGACGGACGACTTTTCAAGTCGAAAATGATGTGGCTTGGATTTGCAATCGCCGGTGGTATCAACTTAATCAATGGATTCCATGTGCTATTTCCTGAAATCCCCGAAGTCCCAGTCCGACATGCCGAACTCGGTCAATACTTCACCCAAAAGCCGTGGAGATCAATTGGCTGGACCCCTGTTTATATCCGTTCTTTTGCCGTTGGACTCGCCTACTTGATGCCGTTGGAAATGTCGTTCTCTATCTGGTTTTTTTACTGGTTCTGGAAAGCGCAACGGGTATTAGGTAGCGCCCTTGGACTCGATGTGATGCCGGGTTTTCCTTACGATTGGCAGCAAGTGATGGGCGGCTATCTCGTCCTCGCCTGTTTCGCACTCTGGGGCGGCAGACGCTATTTTTTCGCCGTTTTCAAACACGTCTTTCGAGGCTATCATACACCGGGAGAGATTGACGATAGCCGGGAACCGATGCGCTACCGATGGGCAGGGATTGGGTTGGTCTGCGGCCTATTCTTCTTATTCACTTTTTCACATCGCGGCGGGATGGAATTCTGGACAATTGCCCTCTACTTCCTAATTTACTACCTCTTGGCGATGAGCCTCACGCGTATCCGAGCGGAAGTTGGACCACCGACGATTCGGACTTACGCAACGCCGCACGATATCCTCACCGATATTTTCGGCACCCGATTGATTTCGAGGGGCAGTTTAACGATGATGCGCCTCTATCTCACCTTCAATCGCGGGTCTCGCGCCCATCCAATGCCACACACGCTTGAAGGTTTCAAACTCGCCGAGGAGACAGGTATGCGGTCAGGGAGGCTAATTGTAGCAATGATGTTCGCTGCGGTGATTGGAATTCTCGCCTCGTTTTGGGCGTACCTTGTCGTCGGCTACAAAATCGGGGTCGTCAGCGATCTCGGGACGGGGGGCTACAATCTTCTGCAAAGTTGGATTTCCCACCCGGTCGACACCGATGTGCCTGCCGTGGTTTTTATCGGGGTCGGTGCGTTCTTTACCGGTTTCTTCTGGTGGCTACGGACGATATTTCCGTTCTGGCCCTTCCATCCTGCCGGTTATATGGTCGCTGGTGAGAAATCGACAATTGGTAGACTCTGGTTTTCCATTTTTATCAGTTGGAGTATCAAAACGTTATTGCTGAAAGTCGGCGGGATTCGGCTCTATCGCAAAGCGTACCCACTTTTCCTCGGTTTAATTCTCGGCGAATTCATGGTCGGTGGTGTATGGGTGCTGATCCGACTTTTCACAGGAACGGCGATGTATTCGTTTTATAGATAGCCGTCAGCGGTCAGGACCTTCCGCTACGCTCCACTCTCGGCTATCGGCTGTCAGGGCGCATTCCTTCGGAATGCTTTCAGTTATCGGTAACTTTCCAAAGAAAGTCTTTTGACTGACCGCTGAGAGGATTTTTGAAAAAATCCGACCTGATCGCTGACTGCTGACAGCGAATAACAAGGAGATAAAATATGAGACTGGTTGTTCTTTCCTACAGTCATCACGGACGGAGCATGGCGCGCACGGCACACGAACTCGGACATGAGATTGTCGGAGTCATGGACGGTGAACCTGCTCCCCGGCAACAGTTGATAGATGATTTTCAGTGTCTCGGCTTTGAGACAGCGGCTGCATGCCTTGATGCCAGCAAACCCGATGCGGTACTCGTCGCTGGAAAACATATTGAAATGCCAGCACACGTTCAAGCCTGCGTGGATCGGCGTATCCCCTACCTCTTAGACAAGCCCTTTGCTGACTGTGCCGACCGATTGCGTCCTGCTGCTGAGGCATCCGAAAAGCACGGTGTTTTCAGCGCGCTTGTGCTACCGAATCGGGCAAGTCGAATTGTGAGTGTCGTCCAAGAGATGGTCGCTGATGGAAGTCTCGGAGAACTTGTGTTGTATAATAGCAGACTGAACAACGGTCCCCCATCCCGCTACGATCCGACCCCATCCGCTTGGCACAACGATCCGAGTATATCAGGCGGTGGATGCTGGGCTGTTGAGGCGGCGCACGGTATTGATACATTCCTTCAGTTTGTCGGTGATCGTGAAATCAGTGTTGTCGGCGTGGTGATGTCCAATGCTATGCACAGTCGTGGCGTGGAGGATAGCGGTGTCGGCGTGCTGCGAACGGAAGACGGTATCACGGGTATTATTGAATCGGGTTATACATACCCGTCTGGTACGCGCGGTGGCGATCATTTCTTTCGATTCGTCGGAACGAAGGCATCGGTGTTTGAGCAGTACGGTCGCAACGGTGAACCGTTGATTGAGGTACATACAACGGAAGGGGTCCAATTTAGCGAGGATATATCTCACGGCGAGCGAATACAGGGAATAATGGGGAGCGCGTTTGATGCAATTCGGGATGGGAGTACCTTTGAACCCACGGTTGCTGATGCCGTGCGGATCCTTGAGATTCAAGACGCCGTTTACGCGCATGCGCGTCAAGGGATAACAACCCACGGTCCACACCCAATGGGTTGACACCCTTCGCAACGTATGTTAAAATCTTGCCATTCAAGAAACGAATTGGAAGGAGCGAAATAAGCCGATGAATGTATCACAACCCCTTACTTATGCCGTTGCTGCAGGTTTGGCGTTAGCACCCGCGTTAATCGGAAATACTGCAGGACACGATGGTATCTTCGCGCCCGGTGCGGCGCTTAAAGAACTGTTCAACGGTGCGCATTTCACGGAAGGTGTCTCCGTCGCACCAGACGGGACGGTCTATTTCAGCGACATCACTTTCACAGATCAGACAGGTATGCAAGCCGGAAATATCTGGAAACACAATCCAGAGACTGGAGAAACCACGGTTTTCCGTTCTCCAAGTGGAATGTCCAATGGGACGAAATTTGATGCACAGGGACGTTTGGTCGTTGCTGAAGGTGCGGATTTCGGGGGACGCAGGATTACGCGGACGGATATGACGACGGGTAAGAGCGAAATCATCGCCGGTCTCTATAACGGGAAACCCTTTAACTCACCGAACGATTTGTCGATTGACGAGCAGGGACGCATCTATTTTACTGACCCTCGGTATGCCGGGAATGAACCTGTTGAACAACCCATCTTTGGCGTTTATCGAATCGATCCAGACGGTTCCGTGCATCTCGTTGTTACAGACGCTGGGAAACCGAACGGTGTGGCTGTTTCCCCTGATCAAAAAACGCTCTATGTCATCAGTCATGACAACGGCGCGATGGGAAGTTTCCCTGATGAGGTGCCACTGCGTAACGGACGGATGGCACTCCTCGCTTATGATCTCTCACCGGAAGGTACCGCCACTTTCCGAAAAGTTCTCGTTGACTATGCCCCACAAGACGGTCCAGACGGTATGGTTGTTGATGCTGAGGGGAATCTATTCGTAGCGGTACGTGATGAGACCCGACCCGGAGTCCGTGTCTACACACCTGAAGGAGAGGAACTGGCGTACGTCAAAACGCCGGATAAACCGACCAACGTCGCATTCGGACGGGGCGAGACCAGCAAGGTGCTTTACATAACGGCGGAGAATTGTCTCTACAGCATCCAAACGCTGAAAGAGGGGTATCACCTACCACAGAAGTAGCACTTAGACATCAGGATGGAGGTTGTGCCACGACGTAGCGCGCTCATAAGCGTGTCCAACCCGACACAGTAACGGCTCTGTCAAGTGTTTGCCGACGAACTGAATGCTCAACGGTAGTCCTTCGCTATTCAAGCCGCACGGCACGGATAGCGTCGGTGCGCCGTTGTAGTCGTACGGCACGGTAAATCGATAGAACTTCGGATCACGGACGCCAGAAGTACCGTATAACATCTTTGGTGAGACGCGGTGTGGCGGCGCAGACATTGACGGGCATACCAATACGTCAATCTCCTCAAAGACCCGTCTAAGATGTCCTGTACAAGCGGCTCTCAGATTGTTTGCTTTCGCATAATCGGCACCCGTTACCTTCGCTCCCATATCCAGCCATCCTCGGAACCAAGGTCCATAAGCATCCCGTTGTGATGGATAGGTCGCTGCGTGCGCTAATACCGCCTCGGCAGAACACAACGTTGACCACACTGAGGTGTATGCCTCCACATCCGGTAATTGCACCTCAACAATTGTTGCCCCTTGATCGGCGAGGACTTCCACACCCGCACGCACGGCTTCGGCGAGTTCCGTATCAATATCGTTCGTGGCATAATGGTCGTCGAACCCGACCCGAATACCTTGAAGGTCTTGTCCAATCCCCTCCAGCATATTAGGCACTGGATTCGGCAGAGAAGTCGGATCATTCGGGTCAAAGCCTGCGATCGCCGCAAGCATAAGCCCTGCATCAGCGGTGCTTCGCGTCATCGGGCCGACGTGATCCATCGATTCCGCAAGCGCGAGTACACCGTAGCGGCTGACCCTACCCCACGTCGGTTTTATACCGACAACCCCACACGATGCCGAAGGAAAGCGGATTGACCCGCCTGTATCGCTCCCAAGCGAACCGAAACACAATCCCGCTGCCGTTGCAACACCGGAACCACTCGACGAAGAACCCGTCCACCGGTCAGGGTTCCAAGGATTCTTGGGGATGTCAAATTCAGGGTTGTAACCACCCATCGCCCCTTCGGTCAAATTGAGTTTGCCGAGCAGCACTGCACCCGCCGCTTCCAGTTTAGCAACGACTGTGCCGTCAAACGTAGGAACGTGATCGGCGAGAACTTTTGCTGCGCCCATTGTGCGGACACCTTTCGTGAAGCAGAGGTCTTTCACGGCAATTGGAACACCGTGAAGGGGACCCCGATAAGTGCCTGCGTGAATTTCCTGTTCTGCCTTCTGTGCCGCAGCCATCGCATGCTCAGACATCACTGTGGCGTAGCTCATCAGTTGACCATCGAGTTGTTCTATGCGCGCTAACATCGCCGTTGTAACATCTACAGGCGATACCTGCTTAGAAGCAATCGCTTCCGCAATCTCGGTAATTGTTTTAAAATGAAGTGGTGTTTCAGACATCTGCTTTTTCCTCGTTCTTTTTAATTCACATCACTCGGACGCGGGTGTCCTAAGAGACTCAGCAGCCGATCGCTGGCATTTTCGAGTGCATCTTCGGGAACTGGAACCTCGTTGCAAAGATTGAATCGCCAATACGCCCAATACGCTGCATACTGCGATTGCAAAATGTAGCGCGTCTTATCGGAAAGGTTCGGAGCACCCCGGTGCCAGCACTGCGGATCCTGCAGATAGATGTCGCCTGCCTTACAGAAGATAGAGACAGGTTTGTTTCCCTCAAATTCGGGGTTTTCCTGATTGTTGGGATGCCTACCGGAGTAATGGCTGCCACGGACGTATTGCGTCGGTCCCTCCTCGATGGTATCAATATCGTTCAACGCCATCTGGACGGTGAACCACATCACGGGCATCCGTAAGCGTGGATCGTGGCGCGGCATCTCTTCGGTGACGGGGAAATGCACTGAACCGTCAACGTGCCAGCGATCAATTGAGAGTCCAGGAAGGTTCCGTAGAACATTTTGCCCACAAAACTTGCAGTTCTCACCGACAATCGCTTCTGCCAAGCTGAGAATCGGTTCACGGAGAAGCATATCTCGGAAGATCGGATCCAGTTCAATTGTGTTCCGTAAAATGAAGGGCATCGGCTCCTGAGAATCCGCATGCGCACCCATCTGGATATATCTGACATCCGCAAGGTGCGGATTCGTTTTCTCTGCGAGTTGCGGATCGGCGAAGAATTCATCAGTCTTCTCTCGGAGGGCGGTAACCTCTCCTTCAGTCAGCACACCCGGAATATAAACGAACCCATCACGGAAGAATTGCTCAGCAATCTCTTTTGTCTTTTCTTCACTAAAAGGTTTACCCTTGCGTATTGGACTGTTTGCCATGTTGTTTCTCCTCTTTCCCTCACATGGGTAGGCGAGGTTTCCCAACCTCGCCGGTTTACACCGTATCGATTAATTCTAAAATCAGCTCAATCCAAATAATCCATCTCTGGTAGCAGATTCCAACGGTATTGGTCTGAGGGTTGTGTATGCCGTCCCCACCTACCGAGAAGTTGCGTGTCTGCGCGTTTTGCTGTCATCTGTGCTGCGACTTGATCTGGATCCCAACCGTCCAAAACCTTCTCGGTCAATTGGGCCAAGATGTCTCGGCATGTTGGGTCGGCTGCGCGATCGCGCAACTCGTTCGGGTCTTCCTTCAGATTGAAAAGCTGCGCCGGTTGTCGGTGATAGTAGTTCAGTTTCCAATCCGCATCTCTAACCATCCGATGATAGCAACCGTCATCGGTGCAGTATTCGGAGAAGGCGATGTCCTCCCACTGTGGGTCTTCCTCTCGAAGAAGCGGCAAGACGCTCCGTCCACGAGAATGGGGCAGCGTCGGTGCCTCAAGCGCATCAAGCATTGTTGCATTTAAGTCCAGTGCACTGACGACCCGATCACAACGCACGCCTTCGGGTAATGTGCCGCGCCACGATAGGATTGCAGGGACTTTCACCGAATGCTCATAGAACGTCTGTTTCCACCAAAGCCCGTGTTCGCCGACCTGTTCGCCGTGATCGGAACTGTAGAGAATCAACGTATTCTCATCTAACCCGTTTTCTCGGAGTGCGGTCAAGATTTGTCCAATCATTACGTCCATCCGCGCGACCAATGCCCAATACGCCGTGCGTGCGCGGAGAATCTCGGGGTCGGAGACCTCAACAATCCCACACTGCTCACGCCACCGTCGGAAGTGCGGATGCAACGCCTCTGAAAAAAGCTCAGGATTTTCGGGCATCGTCATCCGTCCTTCGTATAATTGATAGTCCTCTTGACGCGCCACGAAAGGTTGATGTGGCAACATGAACCCGACGGAAATGGAGAAGGGGGCATCTAAGAATCCAGCGCGTTTCTGGACACCGAGCCGATTGAGATAGTCAACCGTCGCAGCGGTTACATCCTCGTCATGCACCTGATACGCGCTCTGTCCTGCCCCCGATTTTTCGAGACTCACGCGTGCCGGTCCCGCGGTTCCAGAGAGTTCACCGTGATCCACACCGCGGCCACCGTGATAGTTCGGACCGTGGTCGCCAACGAGACGTTCAGCATATCCGTGGAGTTGATCGGGTCCGAGCGAGTGCATCCGTCCGATAAGCACGGGTTGATACCCTACTGCCCCCATGGCGTGTGCAAAAGTCGGAATCCCGGAATCGAGGATATGGCTGTTCATCCACACGGCGTTTTCGTAGGGATATCGTCCACTGAGCATTGACATCCGGGAGGGGACGCAGATGGGAGAAGGGCAATAGACGTTCTCAAGTACGACCCCTTCAGCGGCGAGACTGTCAAGGTTAGGGGTTTGCACCAGCGGATCGCCGTAACAACCTGTTACATAAGGGTTATGCTGGTCGGAGTGGATATATAGCAGATTGGGACCTGGATTCGGCATTTCGGTTCCTTCCAAAGACTTCGCTAAATTCTCCTTCATTATACACGGATAGAAGTCGCCGTCAAGAAAAATATAGTGTCCTTAGGAGTTAGCGGTTAGCCTTTCTCCTAAACACACTTGACACGGGTCGTATTTTGAGGTATCATCCACACAATTTAACAAGAATGCCTCAAACCGAATAACGCCGGAGGAATAGCATGATCTACGAAATAAGAACCTACAACTTGAAACTCGGTCAACTCAACGAATACTGGGACCGCTTCAGCGAAAAACTACCCGCACGCCAAGAATTATCGAAGCTCGGTGCCCACTGGTACACCGAAGTCGGACCCTTGAATCAGATGGTTGCCGTATGGCCCTACGAGAGTCTCGAACAGCGAGCAGAAATCCGACGCGCTGCGGAAGCCGGACCGAATCCAATCTGGCCTCCCGATACCAGTGATCTGATCGTCTCAATGGTATCCGAGATTTTTCTACCGGCACCTTTTATGGAGCCTTTGGGCGACAGAGACATCGGACCCATCTATGAAATGCGTTTGTATACCTATCCCCCAGAGGGCATGCCCCAGGTTTTAGAGGCATGGAGCGCGGCGATTCCGGAACGCCTGAAGTTTTCACCATTGGCAGGTTGTTGGTATTCGGAATACGGTGGGACTAACAATTTTATCCATGTATGGGCTTATGAGAGTTTTGAGGCGCGAGCTCGGATCCGAGCAGAGACACGGGAGAAGGGTGTCTGGCCCCCCAAAGGCTCCGTCAGACCGATTGCACAAGAGAGCAAACTCATGCTACCTGCCCGGTTTTCACCGATGCAGTAGTTTGCCGTTGAACGTATCGGAAACGTCAATTTGGGATTCACCATCTCTAAGCTTCTGCCATCAAATATCTTTGTAGGAGCGAGCTGTGCTCGCGAGGCAAGGTAATAGGGACGCTCCGTGTGCCTCCCACTATCTGAAAAAATATAGGCGAGGAAAGAATTCCTCGCCGAAAAAGAATTGGATAGTATATCTAACAAATATTTACTGGTGCTCAGGATTTTTCAACTTTACTCACATTTTTCCCAAGATGATAAGCATCGGTAGGCATATCTTTGCGCGCAAGCGGATGCGCTATGTTGTAATCTGCACCTTGCGTAACCCGGGCAATGTCTTTTAAAGGAGCAGTCAAACGTTCATATTCCTCGGCCAAGCGATGGAACTCCGATAAGAGCTCAGTATCAATCTTAGGATTGTTTCTTGTGGTAGTCATGTCAGGACCCTGTCCGCGCAGCATAGAAACCTCATCAGTTGTATTTGAGGTTTTCTTGTCTTTGACATTCTCTACTAGAGAGTGCTTCAAGGATTGATGTAGCGTTTTCATTGTGACCTCCTTTTTTGATTAAAAATATTCGCGAGTGTGTACAAACGAGATATGCTTCTCTCTCTGAATATAGTCATTGAGCAACCCAACGTAATCATTGAGAGCAGATAAAATATTTGGATGATCCTCAATCTCCTCAATTTTCAGGCGTATACCCTCTGAACGTAAGGTTAATGTGTCTCTTGAAATCATGCGGCCGTGAGAATGCCAACGTTCATTGTCACTTAGAACTTTAGCTATATCTTCTGCTCTTTGCTTTTTATCTTCATCCGTAACGGGTTTACCTGTAGAACTGTGAGTCTCCCAATTTTTGAATTTATAGGTGGACAGCCAATTAATCAAGAGATCGTGCGACAACTCGCGGGCCTGTTCAAACTGGTAGAGCTCTCCTAAGTCAAGTTTGTTGAGAAGTGTAATGTCCGCCATGTTCAGTTGGCCAGCCTCAGCTTTTTCAGATAGCCGCTGATACTGATTCAAATACGACATAGCTGGAACCAATTCATCGTTCTTGACAATTTGAGGATCAATGGGCCCTAAACAGGAGAAATAATTCATAAAAATCCTATCGCCCGCCATCACAAAAACCGTTCCTGCGGACATAGCACGGTCGGGGATCAGAAAGTCAACTTCATTGTAGTGGTGACGAATGACAGATACTAAGCGTTCAACCACTTCAATGGTCCCTCCAAGTGTGTCTAGAATAACGGCTATTCTGGATTTCCGCTCTTGAAACAACTCAATGGCATATTTTACTTTGTACTCTAAACTGAGTACCATCGGACTAGAAATAGTGAGAACATCTGCTTCAAGAGCATTCTCAATTTTACCAAGATAGGTATTAAGTTGGTTACGTGTATGCCGATCAACAGGTCGTAGTGTGTCCAAATAGTTTTCCTCCTTGACTTAAGAACATTTATCTGATACATTATATTACACTGATTCTGCAATAAAAATCAAGTAAAAAACGTATAAAATCAAGTAAAAACGTAATTGACTAACCTTTTCGATTTTTATGAAGGAAGCACAGAATGGCAAGAAACAGACGCACCACGCAACAAAAAGAGGTCCAAGACTACCGACACGATACCGCCACTCGAAAAAACAACCCACCCGCAGGCATCGCCGCACAAGGCAAAATCCAAGAGACACCGAAACAGGAATACGCCTACAATCCTCACCTACCCCCCAACCTCCGATCCGACCCAAACGGAGATGCAGACGAACTCCCAGAATTACTACAAATCGCACAACAGCGAACACTCACTGCGGAGGAAGCGAAGACCATCGCCGATGCACTCCGACACCACGAACCGTGGCTCGAATGGGCAGGGAAACAGGAAGCAAAATCTTTCACCGTCGATCCAGTTGCGTTGCATATCCACGAACGTGTCAGTGCCAAAGCCATCTTGAAAGTCGCTGAGTGCCAAAACGTCCAGCGCGATCTCTTTGCCGACCCACAGCAGACGTATAGCGAAGCGATTGATTTTTACAAGCGAGACATAGACTGGGCAAACCGCCTCATCCTCGGCGATAGCCTTACTGTGATGAGTTCCCTCGCGCACCGAGAAAACCTTGCCGGTAAGGTGCAAATGATTTATGTTGACCCACCCTACGGCATCAAATTCGCCTCCAATTTCCAACCTACCGTCTTTCAACGTGATGTGAAGGACAGAGAACAAGATTTAACCCGTGAACAGGAGCAGATCAAAGCCTACCGCGACACATGGACACTCGGTGTCCATTCATACCTCGCTTATCTGCGTGACCGACTGATTGTTGCCAAAGACTTGTTGACAGATAGCGGCAGCATCTTTGTCCAGATCAATAATGAAAATGTCCATCGAGTGCAGTCTATCATGGACGAGGTGTTTGAAAATGAGAATTTTGTTTCAACAATTACATGGACTCGTGCCAATATGACTTCTGCAACAGGGATAGCGTCAGTATCCGATTATATCTTGTGGTATGCTAAAGACAAGGTCCGGATGAAGTACAACCCACTCTGGCTGGAATGGGATGAACGAACTTCCGATCCGCTTCTTAGACGTTATACTCAGGTTGAACTGGAGGATGGAACGCGCAGGGGAATGTCAGTGGAAGAAAAAGAAAAACCATGGCTATTACCTAAGGAAAGCAGGAGGTTTTTGGAACTTTCAGTATCGTCACAGAGTGGCGGAAGTGCTACCTATAAATATCAATTTGAGGGACAGGCTTATACTCCTCCCGGCAATAGGGGTTGGAGCACAAATATTGATGGGCTGAATCGCCTCATGAAACAAAGGAGACTTGTTGGTAAAGAACGGGCTTTATACTATATTCGGTATGCTAAAGATGCTATTGGGAGACCTCTCACTAATCTCTGGACGGATACTGCTGGTAGCCGAGAGAAGACTTATGTGGTTGAGACTCAGCCTAAAGTTATTCAACGATGTATGTTGATGACAACGGATCCCGGTCATTTAGTGCTTGATCCTACCTGCGGAAGTGGCACAACTGCCTACGTTGCCGAACAATGGGGAAGACGGTGGATTACGATCGACACGAGTCGCGTTTCGGTTGCGTTGGCAAGACAGCGCATATTGACAGCGACTTTTGATTATTACAAACTCAAAGACAAGTCAAAGGGTATCGCGGGGGGCTTAATAAACAAAAGTGCCGCGTACATTACGCTCAAGAATATGGCTCAAAATACTGCGCTTGACCCTATCTTCACAAAACATGAACCGATTCTCAAAGAGAAGTTGGATATACTAAACCGGACCTTAGGGGAAGTTACACCGGAAACTCGATCAAAACTTCTCGCTAAACTTGAACAAAAAGAGAGACTTGAGCGGAAAAGATCCATCACGGATGCAGATCGACGACGCTGGCAACTCCCGGAAACAAGCTGGCAGGAGTGGGAAGTCCCTTTCGATATGGATCCTGACTGGCCCCAACCCTTACAGGATGCCCTAACCGATTACCGCAAAGCGTGGCGGAAAAAGATGGATGAGGTGAACGCTTGTATCGCTGCGTCGTCTGAAAGTGAAGAGTTGGTAGACCAACCAGAAGTGGACAGGAAGCGGATCCGGGTAAGCGGACCCTTCACGGTAGAGGCAGTGCAACCCCCCGAAGAGTCACTTGATATTGATTCCCCTATCGGTGGCGAACCGGAAGAAACTTTGGACACTTACGACGCTGAGACAGATGGACAGGATGCTGTCAACGCTGAGGCATACCTTGACCAGATGATTCGCCTACTCCGAAATGACGGCGTACGGTTTCCCAATAACCAAACGCTAAAATTCGCCTCACTCGATCCGCTTGAAGGGGATATCCTTCACGCCGAAGGAAGTTGGGAAAATGACGATACCGAACGTCTCATTGCTGTCGTATTTGGTCCACAACACGGTCCCGTAACAACAGTTCAAGTTGAAGAGTGCCTACCCATTGCATCGCGCCGCGGTTACGATGAATTAGTTTTTGCAGGTTTCAGTTTTGATGGTGCAGCACAAGCCATAATCCAAGAAGATCCGAATCCAAGAGTCCGTATTCACATGGCACACATCAATCCCGATGTCGCCATGGGTGACCTACTTAAGGAAACACCTTCAACACAACTATTTACTGTATTTGGAATGCCGCGCACGACACTTGAAGAAGTTGCCAATGAAGAATACATCGTCAAGATGGAGGGTGTGGACATATACAATCCCGTAGACAACACAGTGAGTTCTGCGGGTGCCGACAAAGTCGCAGCGTGGTTCGTCGATTCCGATTACGACGGTCGTACCTTCTGCATTACACAAGCCTTCTTTCCCGACAAAAGTGCTTGGAACAAAATCGCTCGTGCCCTCAAAGGTATCATTGACGAAGGCCAATTTGAGAAATTCAGCGGCACAGAATCGTTACCCTTCCCCGCTGGTGAGCATAAACAAGTTGCCATCAAAGTCATTGACCCGCGTGGGAATGAGGTGATGTCGGTGCATAGTTTGAGAAATCAATATTAAAAGTAGTAGGTACACTCCGTGTGCCGTCCACAAAAAGAGTGTGAGCTTAGGCACAGAGGACGTGCGATGAATCACACCACTGCGAACTGGAATTTGATTCTCTCGGTGGGTGATATATGCTGATTGTCTGAATCGCGGATTATGCGGGTGACACGGATTAACGCGGATTGTGGAAATTTGTCCGATTCACGTTTTTAGTCCCGTTAGGGTTTATTTGCTTGGGTATTTCTTCAATATGTTTATAGAATACGATAACACACCCTCTTTAGCCCCAGCTGGGCGACATGTGTAAAGAATTTGACATCATGTTTTAGATTGTGATATACTTCATTAAAGCGTTGACTGGAACCTGACAATACTGTTTACTCCAACTCCAGATAGGAAACATCATGGACGAAGAACGCCGAAATCCATACGATGATTCAGACTCTGATGACGCAGAAAAACTTTATGAGTTATATGTTAGAGAAGAGGAAGACCTCTCTAAGCGCGATCTGTCAAATGTTGAGAATCTCGACAAAGCAATTCTTTCTTTATCAAGTGCAGGTCTAGGACTATCATTGGTTTTCATAAAGAACGTAGTTGAACTGTCAAGAGCTAACTATGTATGGGTACTACACCTTTCTTGGCTGATGTTTGTCTTGGCAATTACATCCACTCTACTTTCATACCTTTTCGGTCAACGCGCGTTGGACAGACAGCGTGAGTTCAATGAAAAGTACTTTTTGGAGGGTGACGAGGATGCAGGACAGCAGAAATCCTTCTCATCATG
This sequence comes from Candidatus Poribacteria bacterium, assembly GCA_028820845.1. Taxonomy (NCBI): domain Bacteria; phylum Candidatus Poribacteria; species Candidatus Poribacteria bacterium. The sequence goes on along the minus strand of JAPPII010000115.1, from coordinate 2,166 downwards.
GATGACGCGTTTTTTGAGTTATGTTTCTGTCTTTACTTATATTACTGCTGTTTCTTGCACGGCACTATTCATTGGGTTGAATTTAGGAAATATCCCCGCAAACGGATAAACTGTATAGACAATGTGGTGAGTTTAACTTGCTATAAACGTTAGAGGAGCTATTATCATGAAAAATAAGAAACCCCTTCCAGCGAGAGCAGGATATGAGCGAATACTTGAAGCTGCTGGACCTCGCAAACCACTTCGCAAACCACCAGGGAAACCCTTGCCGCCCTCTTCTCCAGCCAAACCTGAAGGGAATAAACCTGCGCAGCCTTCTCCACCACCCAAAAAACCTGCTGGCAAATAGGTGGGACTTACACAAGAGCGCGCCCTTTACAAAGGGCGCGTTGTCTTTGCTAAAGTGTTTCTCAAGAAAATACACCTATCACCTTACGTACTTTGAATTCACAAAAATTGGGTAGGGGCTGGCTATTTGTATTTTAGCCCAGCGGGGCAACATGTGTTTGAAACTTGAATCATAGGTTGACACAGATAATACCGATTGGAGACGATTGGAGAATGACCAAAGATGTTTTTGATGGCTTCATGGTTAATGTATTTTTTGATGAAGATGGCGATTATCTTGCACATCTCGTGGAACTTCCAAACGTTTCAGCTTTCGGGCCGACACCCGCCGAAGCATTAGCGGAGTTAAAAACAGCGTGGGAACTGATGAAGGAATGCTACCAAATGGACGGTGAACCGATTCCAAAAGCACCTGCGCGGAATGAATACGAGGGACCATTCAATGTTCCTGTTGACACACAACTTTATCACGCTTTGGCAGACGAAGCAGCGAAAGCAGGAATGAGCCTTTACACACTCGTGACGCGAAAACTGCGGTCAGCAGCACCTAAGGTATAAAAGAATGGAAAGCACAAAAGGTAGCTGCTGAGGAGGTGTCTCATGAAAAATCAACAAAGGGACGCAGAAAAAGAACACGAACTCTCTGTTAGGAGAGGCTATTCGCCGCTCCCCTCTTCAAACTCTTGAGCCATTCGGACTCGAAAAAGATGTGATTTTAGAGATATTCGGTTTTGGTACTGAAACATGTCCGTTAGCAACCAAGGATAGTGCTACAGAAGGTTCGCCTGATGCGAAATTTGCACAACAAGCTGCACCAGCATCAACATTCCTATATTCAATTGCGGACTTAGACCTTGATAGTGAACAAGACAGCTACACAACCTACTTCCTGTTAAGTCTTGTAAATTTTGTCGGTCGTATCCACACAGATGAGTCTTATCAGGGGCTTACAAAATTGCTCAACCGCTTGTTAACAGAGAATCTAAATCTGAAACGTCTTCTTTTAACACAAACTGTCGTTTCACTTGCTAAAGTGAGTGTCGGGCTGGGTCAGGAAGATTCTGTTTCCATACTCAAATCTGCTGTGTCTCAACTTCAGGATCCAGATCACAATCTTAGTGTATTGGCTGGCTATTTTGATAAATTGAATGCCCCGGAGGGTATAAAGGAAATTCTGATCCACCACGCGGAACCATCTGAAATGCTTGATCTTGAAGTCGAATGCTTAGCGTTATTACAAAAACACGACCCCAAATTTGTAGAAAACCGGAAAGCACAAAAAGCAGCTGCTAACACACAAACCGAGGAATCTTCATGAATCAAAATCAACTTGAACTCCCAATCCAACCTGTAGAACAACCCATCCTGTGCAGTCCCTACGAAAAACCGAATGCACACTGGTTTTATGAGCAGACCGGAGAAGTCATCAGACAAGAAGGACGGCGCGAGGCAGGCTACTGGTATAAAACCCAACGCACCGGCAGCCAGCAGCTCCAACTCTTCCGGGAAGAGGAATGGGACGACCTCCCATTGGTCAACGCCCTACGCGCAGATGTCGAACGCTGGCGCAATTCCAATTACTTAAACGCCACACCCGTAACCCGTGAACTCCTGCGACATTGGGCACGCGACGATCTTTTGCGAAGACTCTTTTTCTGTCAGCGAGAAGCAGTCGAAACAATTATCTATCTCGCCGAGATTCGTCAAGGGGGCAAACGGATTGGTTTCAACCCCCAATTCACCGATGAAAACCTTGCCGAGTTGGTAGGTAGTGTTTACATTGTGTAAGTTATTGACATTTTTGTTAGGTTTTGGTAG